>CAYQXD010000095.1:0-12648 GCA_964421315.1 uncultured Thiotrichaceae bacterium
GAATGTTTTTCAGTTTTTCCAATGTCCGATAAGTGTCGAAGTCAGACATTGCAAGTTAGTCAGATGAAATGCAGATTTCTACAGCCTGGTTATCTGTTTTTAAAAATTGCTGAAATAATGATCCGATTCGATGTTATTTATATTTGAATAACCCAGATCTGACATTTTTGAGATTAGAAAAGGCAGTGGCTCAGAAAAAGACTCTATCTGTAATATGCAATGATTGTTGCTTAGCAGCTCGCTCATTCCAGAAATAACGTTAAGCTCATGACCTTCAACATCAATTTTTATGCCTATTACCTTGCCAGTAATATCAATAAGTGAATCTAGTTTTTTGGTTTTTACGGTGGCTTCACCGTCACTTGTAATACAGCTCTTGCCCCTGTTACTTTTATCAAAATGATGAAATCTTAATTCACCCTCTTCGCTGGATAATGCGTAGTCATAAACAGTTATTCGATCATGCAGCTTATTAAGGAACAGATTGGCATATAACTGATACCTGTTGATTTTATCCGGCTCAAAAGCATGTATTTCTGCCTGATTAAAACTGGTCTCGATGGCAAACAGCATGCTGTAATAACCCCAGTGAGCCCCTACATCAATAAAACAGGCGCAATTTTTATCTTTTAATTGAGAAAACAAAAATTCAATTTGTGGTTTTTCGTAGGCTGAAAAAGCGTCTATTGTTCTGTCAATACGATTTCGCATGTCAATCAGATATATCAATTTAGATGTTTTCTTAATATAAAAGCGTTTGCCAAAAAGTAGGCGTAGATTCTTTTTAAATGTCATCCAGTGCTTTGTATGCGGTTTCATTTTAATATTATAAGAGCAGTTTTCTTGTTGAGCATTGTCCCTGTTTTTATCAGTATTTATGTTGAAAAGAGTTCGCAGCTTAATAAGCATTTCCCTCAATAAATTCATTTAACTGGTGGCTTAAAGTTATAGTTGAACAGTCTTCTTTTTATGGCCCATTTTATTTTAGTGCCAAGTCGCAGTAATTGCATCTTGAAGCTTTTTTTATGTTTAACTCGCCCTGGTATGTTGCTTACCGTACTTATGTTATCTGTAACGACGGTGTAGGGTGATAAGCCATATAATCTCTGTTTATGTTCCCATGTTTTTTTTATCATGACATCTACAGGCGCTGTTAAGGTATCACTAGCACTAATAAATACTTTTGCGACTGCGGGTGATATTGCATAACACATCAAACAGTGAGGCATTTTTGTATAATATAATAATGAAAACTCACCCGAATTTTTAACCAATACACCTTTGCCAATGCGCTCACTTTGTAAACGTATGAAGCCATAATCAGGTATAAGTTTTTCTGATTCACAACAAGCATCAACGAAATTTTCTTTTAATAGAAAATCATCTTCCATAATCATTATTGGTTTATTCAAGTCTACACAAGTTTTCCATAAAGCCAGGTGGCTTGCATAACAGCCAATTTCACCTTTCGTTGCTTTTCTTCCAGTGTTTAAAATATATTGGTGTTCATCATAAGCAGAAAAATAGTCTGAAAAGCCGTGTTCCGCTGTTAGTGCTTTAAAAAAAGCAAATTGAAGATGATTTTTATCAAGTTGTTTTTTAGCGTTTTCTCGACGCCCAATGTCACTAGATAGATTGATGACAAATATTTGCATGATGCTTCTTCAAAGGTAAAGCCAGGATAAACATTTGAAAATGTAGATTTTGTGGCAATAAAGGTTAATTTTTTAATGTCGATGCGTTATGATTATACAGGGGTTTTGTGAATTCTTTCCAGTTTGTAAAACAGCTTTTTAACTGCTTTGTAAAGCCGTGTGTTTAGGGCACCTCTATTAATTCGTGAACAAGAATCTTGAGTCCAAAATATGCCATAATTTCGTTGCAAATCTTCGTAATAGCCCACTATTACGTGCGATTCGCGCCTTAATCTGACATGTTTTGAACCTCAATCTTCACATCCAGAATTAATAGAGGTGCCCTTTAATTAATTTTTGTGATTAATCAGTGAGTTTAGCAAGCATAACTTCATCCAGCTTAGCCGTAACATCCTTTACCTCAATAATATCCATAACATCAGCATCACGTACCCGTTTTCCCCATTTTGCATTATTAACATGCAGCTGGCAGAATCGTTGCAATGCTTGCGGGTACTTGTCTACCGTCCATTTAAGTGAGCGATATGGCCCGGTTCGCTGTGGATTACTACTGGCGTAAAGCCCAATAACTGGCACGCCAGTGGCTGCTGCCATATGGGCTGGACCAGTATCCGGCGCAATAACAACATCTGCAGTACTCAAAATTGCCTGCAGCTGTTTTAGTGAGCTGCGTCCAATCATGTTGTTTACCAGTGTATTCGTCTGCGCCGTAATTGCCTCACCAAATTCACGTTCTTCTGCTGCCGGTCCGCCGGTTAACACGGTGTTTAAGCCAAAAGTTTCAGCGGCGTATTCAATGACTCTGGCATAACGTTCCACCCTCCAGTTGCGCCAGTTGTTGGCGCGTACACTGGTACAGGGGTTGATAACCAGCGTTAGTTTGCTGTTTAGTGTTTTTCTGGCAAAAGCAATGTCATCGTCAGAGATTGGGATATCCCATTGCATGGCGCGCTGTTCAATACCGAGTGTTTGCAAAAACTGGAAAAAGGTATCGATAACGTGCACACGAGGCTCACCTGTAATGCGGGCATTGGTAAATCGGTGCTGGAAATCACGTGCCCGTGTTTTATCAAATCCAATTTTCACCTCAGCGTGAATCATCAGACTGGCAATGCTGGCGCGCAAGGCTGCCTGCATATGCAGTAAAACATCGAAGCGCCTGTCTTTAAGTGTTTTATATAATGTTGTATAGGCGTGCCAGCCTTCTTTTTTATCGAAAATAATAAATTCAATACCTTTTATGTCGCTAACTAATGCCGCTTCAGCTTTACCGATGATCCACGTGAGTCGAGTTGTGGGCCAGCTGATTTGTAAGGTACGCACTATCGGCAACACATGGGTAACATCGCCAATCGCTGATAGTCTTAGAATGCAGAGTGTTTCAGGTGGATTGTCGAGCGGCAAGGTCACGGGCATTATGTAAGTATTAAAATGATTGTTTGCATTTTAGTTAAATAATTCTCTGGCTTTTTTTAGGTCTTCAGGCGTGTCAACCGCCAGGCCCTGATAGTCATCCAATGTAACCACAAAAATAGAAATATTGTTTTCCAGAGCGCGTAACTGTTCAAGTTTTTCAGTTTTTTCCAGAGGAGTTTGCTGCAGTTGCATTAATTGGTTTAGTGTTTCACGGGTGTAGATATAAACGCCAATGTGAATTTGGCCTTTGTCTGCGATGTCACCGTTTTGGGTGACAGGTATCATGTTTCTGGAAAAGTATAGAGCATTATCTGCTACAGAGGTGACAACCTTAACGTTTGAGGGCGCTGTTAAAATGGTTTTGTCGGTAGTCCAGTGAGCAAGTGTTCCCATTTGAGGGTGTTGTTGATTAATAAATTCATTCACCAGTTTGTTTATGTGCTCAGGGTTGAGCGTAACTTCATCGCCCTGAATATTGACAAAAATATCTGCATCAGACTGTTGCATATATTCAGCAATTCGGTCAGTGCCCGATGTGCAGCTTGCAGAGGTCATGCTGACTTTATAGCCGGCAGAGCTGACAACATCAAAAATTCGCTGGTCATCGGTTAATACGATGACATCCGTTAGTGCGGATGATTGTTTTGCTTTTTCTACTACGTGAAGAATCATCGGTTTGCCCGCAATATCACATAAAGGCTTGCCCGGTAATCGTGATGAAGCGTATCGTGCTGGTATGCAGCCGATTATGGATGGTTGTATTGAATTCGTCATTATTTTCTGTAAAGTTTAATGGCTATTAGTGCGTTTTGCATGATAGTGTGAAAAAACAATACTGTTGCCATCGACCAGCGGAGAGATCATATACAGCAGTAGCACAGGATCTCTCCCACTGGTCGAGATGACAGTAGTGGCAAAGTTGTTTCTTACAAAGCCCTCTTTAGTTAGTGTTTTCATTTTAAAAACTGTGACATTCTGGAGAGTTGTTGCTGAATAACTTCATGCTCTATATGCTGGTTTTTCTTTAGCACATAATTGTTGTCCAGTACTTCAACGGTACCGAATGAGGTAAAATTATAATAGGTATCGCCAGTATATATGGCTTTATTGTTCCAGTTAGCAAACAATAAATTTCGATTATGCGGCAGTTTTTTTTCATCGAATAAAGAATAACCGGTGCTGTAATCACTGATTTTATTTTGGCAACCAAGACCCTCGGTTAGCAGGCCTGGAATAACGTCTTCATGTGAAGTTGCTTTACTGATTTGTTGTGCGGGCTTTCCCGGCCAGTAAATAACTAAGGGCACTTTAACCTGGTATGCAGAAAAGCTGCTATTATGCCCCCAGAAATTCTGCTTAAGCTCATTAAACTCCTGTCCATGATCGCTGGTGATAATAACCACTGTGTTTGATAGCAGGCCACGCTCAGCCAGCTTTTTATATACCAGGCCAAGCAATCGGTCATTATAGTGGACTGAACTTTTGTACAGATTAAAAAAAGCCTGCGGATCATAATCGTTATTTAAGGCCAGGTAATTGACGGCTTTAAGTGCCGGCTGAAAGTGTGGAGTTTCGCCTTTAGGTAGTTGGTATGCGTGGGCAGCATCAATAAAGCTGAAAGCGAAGAAATTTTGCTGGTGGTCTTTGTCCAGAAATTCCAGTAGCCGATTGATGACAACGGTATCCGTTTCCAGCTCGGAGCCTTTTGCACCCCATTGTAAAGATTCTCGTACCTCAGAAAACACAGTGCGATCAAACTCCGGGCTGTTTAAAGGTGCTGATGCATCCAGATGGAATTGATAGTTTTGGTCTTTTAGTACATCAAATAATACACTGCCTTTTTGTGCCTTTAATATGTCAAACCAGTAAGTTGATGGCATGCCGTAGAAAAAACCAAATATGCCAAAACGAGTGCTATTACTTGTACTCCAGTGTTGATTAAAAACCAGCGAAGATTGTGCGAATTCGTAGGTGTTAGGCATAACCTCGCTGTTTAACATATCGAAACGCACAGAATCCACCATTAAAACCAGATAGTTGAGTTTTTCTGGTTGATTGCAAACCATTGGTGATTTTGGATAATTGAGCACTGAATGGCGTTTGATATTAAGCGAGGGTTTTTTTGTAATACTGTCTATAACGCCCAATTTGCGCAAAGTTCTTTTCATGGTTAATGGTTGCGCCCATGGAATATAACGTAGCAATGTAGTGATGGAAACATCAGCGACAGCATCTTTGTAACCGTAGAATAGCTGGGTTGAAATCATTAAAACCAGTATTGCAGGCCAGCTCCCTTTGCCAGAAAATCGGTGTTGCTGAAAAAGCCATTTTAAAAACAGGAACTGGATGCCAGCGACAAATAAAATGGCTAAAACAATACTCCCTAACATGCGCCATGAAAACGACAGTATTTCACCCGCAGCACCGCCAAGCATTAGGTTTAGTACCATACTGTTTAAGTGGAAGCGGTATAAAGTAAAAATGCGTGTGTCAATAATAACAATGAGCAGCAAAGCGCTAAATAAAATAACTGCGAAAAAAATCCAACTCTTATTACGCAAATGAAGTAAATAAACAAGTAGCAGGGTAAAGGCTACCAGGAAAAATAAAAAACTGAAATGCGCAAACAAAGAGGCGGGTAAAAATAAGGTGCTTTCTAAATTGTTAAACCAGACTTCGGCAGGCACAACTAATAGCATAAAGGCAGTGCCAAGAAATGCGTTTACAGCAACAGCCATGCCTAATAAAGACCATATTTGGCGTACAGATTTTTGATTCATAAAACGGGGTGTTGTTTTTATTGTGATGAAATTTAGCGAGTAGTTGTTAAATCGGCTACGCTTATGATCCTGATAAGACTGCTGCTAAACTAACAATAAATGAATGTTTTTTCAATAATATTAATCGTGGCATAAGTGTGTGCAGTGTTCAGACTCGTTGCAGTTCAGTTCTGAACGCAGTCTCTCAGGATGCATTAATCAGGGATTCCCTGGAATGCAGGAGTGAATATGGTATTACAAGATCAGTATAAAATTAAAAAAACTGGCAATTCATATATTTTATATGATGCCAGTATTCTCCTGGATCCGGCATTAATATTATTTAACACAAATCAGCAGGGTGGTAGCTCATTCTTGCAGTCATCACAATCGCCAGCAGCGGGTATCGGTAGAGCAAATGTTATTTATTTTGTACACGATGAAAACAAGCTGGTATTGAAGCATTATTATCGAGGTGGCCTGGTTGCCTCAATTGTAAAAGACAAATATTTAGGCCTTGATATTGAAAATACACGAGCCTTTAAAGAATGGCGACTGCTGAAGAAAATGCAGCAGCTTGGTTTGGCCGTGCCGGAAGCTGTTGCTGCACATGTTGAAAAATATCTATTTTTTTATCGTGCAGATTTAATTACCCGAGAAATTGAAAACGCTGAAACCCTGGCAGATGTGTTAATTAAGCAGGCGATTAATGCTGACTCATGGAGGAAAATTGGTGCCTGCATTAAATCTTTTCACCAGCATGATGTGTATCACTCAGATTTAAACGCCAGAAATGTTTTGCTTGTAGACAGCTTGCAACAACCAGGCGATGTATATTTAATTGATTTTGATAATAGCTATATTAGATCTGACACAGAATCATGGAAGCTGGCAAATCTGGCACGTTTAAAGCGATCTTTATTGAAGTTTAAGAAAAATGTAGACGGTTTTAATTTTAGTGATACAGGCTGGTCTGCCTTGCTGGATGGTTATGGCTAACATTTACTTTTCATCTTTTCATGCGCGGGTGTTTAACGTGCAACACTTCGACTGTGTTAGCATTTATGCGGTAAATTACTCGATAGTCCTCAGCGAGCAGGCAGCGTACTTCACATTCAAAATAGGCGTTTTCATTGGCAATGGGGCAACGTTCAGGCATGGAGTCGAGTGAAGCTATTTTTTCATAGATATTATTGTACCAATTAATCGCCCGAATTTAACTTATAAGTGCAACAGAATCTTGAGCAATGAAATCAAGATAATCAGTTGTTTCGAGTTCGGCTGTCTGGGTAACAATAACATTAGGCCACCTCTAAAAACCATCTTTTTGTCCGATTCAAGTTCCTTCATAGAAATACAAATCTTACTGTAGTGGCAGTCATGGATGTCCCGCCAGCCTATGCTATGAATTTGTTGAGTATTAGTGAGGTGTAACTGTCCAGTATTGCTTGTGCATTATGTGCCAGTTTTTTTGTATTGTTTTGCAGTGATGTTCGATGATCTTTATCATCTAGTAACATTATTAATGCTTTATCTAATGTCTCATAAGATTCAACTTGAATAATCGCCTTTTTATTTACCATCAGCTCCAGTTCTTCTTTAAAATTTTCCATGTGAGGCCCGGTGATAATGGCATTGTTATAACTGGCGGGTTCCAGGATGTTGTGGCCTCCTGTCGGTGTGAACGATCCACCCATAATGACAAGTTTTGCGTTTTTAAAATAGCTTGTTAACTCGCCAACGGTGTCGAGTAAAAAAACGGTTGTTTTATCTGTGATGGGTTGGTTTTTGCTTCCCATGTTTTTACTTCTTTGGGAAAGCCTGCTTGTAGATAACCCGTTGCAGTGAAGTTTTTTGACAATGGAGGTTGCTCTTTCAGGATGCCTTGGCGCAATAATAAGCAGCTCTTTTCGGTTGTGTTTTTTCCAGATAGTGTAAATTTGAACTTCCTCATCATCATGTGTGGAGGCAACAAGCACGTATTCCCGGTTTATCGAAAAGTTGTTTTCTGGTATTGATTGATGGTTGTTCAGTGCAGTGGTTAATTTCAGGTTGCCTGCCATTGTTATCATTTTTTCATTTGCACCTAGTGTTTTATACGCTTGTGCGTCTTTTTCAGTGCGGGCATAAATCATTTTAACTTTTGCAAGGCTTGATTTTAGTAAGGCTTTGATCCAGGCATTTGCCGATGTGGTTTTGTTGGATAAACGTGCGTTAATTAACGACACTGCTGTGTTGTTTTTGAAGCAAGCAGTAAACAAATTGGGCCATATTTCTGTTTCCATAATATAAATGGAAACAGGTTTTGTGGTAGATAGAAATCGATTGATGCTATAAAACCAGTCAAAAGGCAGGTAACTGTGAAATAGATAGTTAAGGTTTTGTTGATTAACGATTTTTGCACCAGTAACCGTATTGGTGGTAATGATGATATTAAGTTTACTATTTTCGCGGTGAATGTTTTTAATAAGTGGCAACAATGTGTTTACTTCACCGACAGATGCGCAGTGAAACCATATACTGTTTGCTGGTAGTTTAGAATAGTTAAAACCCAGACGTTGCCAGAAATAGCGGCTTTGTTTGTTGCGGATGGCTGTCCACAGAATGTGCCCGAAAATGACAGGGCTTAATATTATAGTTAGCAAACGGTAAATGAACATGGGGTAGGGCAACATTTTTTATGACAGGTAAATACTGCTGCGCCCGTCAGGTTGCGTTTTAAAACGTTTGTGTAGCCAGAGATATTGTTCCGGGTTGTCATAAACCATGTCTTCGATGACTTTATTCACTTGAGCACTGTCTGCTTCAATGTCGCCCGACGGGAAATTTTCCAGTGCAGGTAATATGATAAGTTTAAATCCTTTACCATTGTCTAGTCGTACAGGATAAAAGGGCACCACTGCCGCTTTTGTCATTTTTGCCATTTTTGCAGTTGCGGTTAATGTTGAGGCAATGCCACCTAGAAAAGGCGTAAAGACAATGTCTTGATAGCTGAAATCCTGATCGGGTGCAAACCAGGTGGCATGACCTTTTTTTAGGCCACGAATAATGCCGCGAACGTTTTTGTTGTCGAATAAGTCATCACCAAAATTTGAGCGATAGTGCACCATGATGGCGTTAAATAACGGGTTGTGAGCTTTTTTAAAAACGCCGTTGTATTTGTCACAGTAAAATCCGATCAGCCGTGCGCCTATTTCTAATGTGGTGAAATGACCGGTTAATAAAATGACGGCTTTGTTGTTTTTAATTGCTTGATCAAGATGTTTTTTGCCTTCAATCTGGCATTGTTGTTTTAAAACGCTGCTTTTTTCAAACCATGCCGTGCCTGTTTCAAAAATTGAAATGCCCATGCTTTTAAATGATTTTTTATTTAAGGCATCAATTTCTTTTTTGCTGAATTCGGGAAAAGCCTGTTTAATATTAATACGAGCAGCGCGTCTTCTGGAGGGTGTAACACGGTAAATTAGCATGCCAAGGACGCTGCCCAGACGTTGAATGGTTGAGGACGGTAAATAAACGGACAATCGTAAGAGCCCAATTGCAAACCATAACGGCCAGTATTTAGGAGATGAATAAGACCTGAATTGCAGAGATTTGTCTGTTTTTGGTTTCACCACGTTTGCTTGTTATGTTGTGTGCCGGTTTGCTGCTGTGTGGTTGATTCAGGAATCAGCCATTCATTGATTTTATTGACATCGTCACTGCTTAGTGTGCCCGCAACCTGTTTTAATTTCAGGCTGTTGGTAATATAGGTGTATCGTGCCACTGAGTATTCACGTTGACTGCTGTATAACAGACGCTGTGATAACAAAACATCCACACTGGTACGGGTGCCAGCATCGTAACCCGCCATGGTTGCGTCGAGTGATGTCTGAGTAGAAATAACCGCCTGTTTTCTGGCTTTGACCGTAGCAATGTCTGCTTCCAGGCTTAGGTAAGCGCTACGGGCTAAAGCAATGGTCAGGCGTTTTGCCTGCTCATGTAAGGCTTTTGTCTGAGTTAGCTCTGCTGCTTTCTGGCGTATGGTTGAGCTGGTTAAGCCGCCACTGTAAATAGGGATATCCAGTGACAGGATGACCCTGGTATCGGTATTTTCGCTTGCAGGAATGGGCTGAGAAAAGCCGATGTCACGTTCATCAGAATTAGTTACACCGTAAGAGGCATTTAGGCTCAAACTTGGATAATGTCCGCCTTTGCTGCCGTCGTAGGCGCTTTGTGCGGCATCAACGGAGTATTTCGTCGATAATAGAGTAAAGTTGGTTTGCAGTGCTTTTTCCTGCCAGGCATTGATGTCCATTGGTTCGGGTATAACAAGTGGTATGTCTTCGCGTGCGATTTCCAACTTTTCAGGATAGACGTTAATGATAACGCGCAATGCCTCCCGTCTATTTGATAAATTGTTGGTGGCAATAATTTCATCGGCAACGGCAATATCGTAACTTGCCTGCTGTTCCTTTACATCGGTAATGGCAGACAGGCCTACATTGAAGCGCTCTTTACTTTGTTCTAACTGTTTGCCAATAGCCTTTTTTTCTGCACTGGCGGTTTCCAGCGTTTCAATGGCGGTTAATATATCAAAATAGGCGGTGGCAACACGAATAATGGTATCCTGTTTTGCGGTTTCAAGGTCAGCCAGTGCTTTGGCGGCAATCGCATCACCCTGATCCAGGTTATCGAATACGGTTTTATCGAAGATGACCTGGTTTAAGTTAATGGAGTAACCATCACTATTGTTATCTGAATCCACCACTGGGCTGCCAACTTTGTCGATTTCTGTGCGGCCACGCTGGATGAACGCATTGAAGCCAATTTGCGGTAGCACAGCGGCGGTGCTTTGTGATGAGGATTCAATCGCGGCTAAATAACCGGCATAAGCTGCCTGATAGGTTGTATCGTATTGTTGTGCAAGATCCAATGCTTCAGATAAATCGAGTGCTGATGCAGTTGATGCGTTGGCGAAGAGAAAGGCACCAATAATATTCTTCAGGATAATATTCTTTGAGAGTTTTTTCATTTTTTCGCCTGTTTGAATGGTTGGTGTTGCATGGTACGGTCAATTGTAAGCCATGAAATATCCCGGTTAATAAGTCGCCATTTGACTATCAACCGTTTTTGCCCATTGTGCAACACCGCCGGATAAATTAATGATATTACTAAAACCATGCTGCTCAAGATAGCGTGCCACGCTACGACTACGAATACCATGATGGCATATAACCACTGTTTCGCGGTCTGCATCAAGTGATTCCATTTCAGCAGGAATTTGTGCCATGGGAATGAATATGCTGCTTTTATTTTGATTGATCTCAATTTTACAGGTCTCAATCTCCCAGGGCTGGCGAACATCAAGCAGTAGTGGCTGTTCGTCACAGGTATCAAGGTATAATTTTAGTTGCTCCGCACTGAATTCACGCATACATATACCTCTCGCACTCAAGAATACCCCATTTATAGCACGCATCTTTTCGCCAATGGCTTACGTTCCAAAGCCTTGCAATAGTTCACTATTACTGTGCCTTTGCGCCTGGCCCTTGACGAAAATCTACGCACTCTAAACGGGGTATTCTTAAGCGCGAGAGGCATAATTAAAAAGTAAATGTTTGTTTGACGGGTTCAATCATTGGCTCAATAGAGGTTTCAAACAGTTTTTCGGTTGTCCATTTGTTTTTCTCAGTACGTGTGACCCGATAGGCGGTCATTGCCGGCGCGTCACCGGCGACAACAAACATTCTGCCGTCAATTTTGAGCAGTTTTTTGTAGCTGTCGGGGATGGTTTTCATCGCTGCGGTAATTGCAATGACATCGTAATTGCGTTTTTGTTGCCAGGTTTTTGAAGCATCACCCGTGCTTAGATTAACGTTGTTAATGCCCAGTGTCTGCAGATTTTTTGTCGCCATAGTGGTCATGTCTTCATTGATATCAACGCTATCGACATGGCGGCCCAGTTTTGCCAGGCAGGCAGTGAGATAACCACTACCGGTACCAATTTCCAGAATAAGGTCTTCATCGTTTATGTCGAGTTCCTGAAGAATGCGCCCATCAATGATGGGGTGAGCCATGTTGCAGGGGTGGAGGATTTTATGATTACCCGAATGATTGACCACATAACTACCCAGTGGAATACCAGTATCGACATAAGCCAGGTTTTTGTATTGATCCGGGGCAAAATTTTCGCGTGGAATTTCACTGATAACTTCGAGTACACGCGGGTCAAGCACATCCCAGGGGCGTACCTGTTGTTCAACCATATTAAAACGAGCTTTATCGAAGTCCATAGAATGCCTGTATATTAACCATTACAAAGAAACGCATTCTACCCTGAGACGACTGGAGAGTGTAGTCATTCAGGGGTAAGTTTTAAGTTAAAAGTTTTAAGTTATAAGTAAAAAACATATAAAAACCATGGTTGTTTAACCTGCAACTTAAAACATACAACTTAAAACTTACCATTCAAAATCAGGTATTATGGTGGTTTTATTGAATACATTTTAAAGAGTAGTGTTTATGAATGCCATCCCGCAAGAATTCCTTGATCGTGCAGCCCAGCTGTCAGCCGATTCCACCAAACCACTTGATGGCTCGAAAAAGATTTATGTTGAAGGTTCGCGTCCGGATATCCAGGTGCCCATGCGTGAAATCCATTTGGAAGATACCGCTTCAAGTTTTGGCGCAGAAAGAAATCCGCCGATTCCGGTTTATGATACATCCGGCCCCTATACTGACCCGAATGTGCAGATTGACCTGTTACAAGGTCTGGCTGATGTGCGCACTAACTGGATAAAAGAGCGGGGTGATACTGAAAAACTTGACGGCCCCAG
>CAYQXD010000096.1:0-12616 GCA_964421315.1 uncultured Thiotrichaceae bacterium
CCAACGTCTACAAAGGTAAAATTACCCGCGTAGAACCAAGCCTGGAGGCTTGTTTTGTTGATTATGGCGCTGAGCGCCATGGTTTTTTACCCTTCAAAGAAGTTTCGCGTATGTACTTCACTGAAGAGGCACAAAAAGCATCCGGTCGCCCCGATATTCGCACTGCCATCAAAGAAGGACAGGAAATTGTCATTCAGGTGGAAAAAGAAGAGCGCGGTAATAAAGGTGCTGCCTTAACCACATTTATTAGCCTGGCTGGGCGTTATCTGGTGTTGATGCCAAATAATCCACGTGCCGGCGGTGTTTCTCGCCGTATCGAAGGTGAAGATCGCGCGCTTATTCGCGAAGCATTAAGCCAGCTTGAAGTACCCAATGGTATGGGGCTGATTGTGCGTACAGCAGGTGTCGGTCGCAATGCTGAAGAATTACAATGGGATTTAGATTATTTGTTGCAACTATGGACGGCATTTGAAAAAGCCGCTGCCGAGCGACCTTCACCATTCTTAATCTATCAGGAAAGTGATGTCACCACGCGTGCCTTGCGCGATTATTTCCGCAGTGATATTTCCGAAGTTCTGATCGATTCAAAAGAGGTTTATGATGCTGCTATGGATTTTGTGCAGCAGGTGATGCCGAACAGTGTCAATAAAATCAAATATTATGATGACACTGTGCCCTTATTTAACCGTTTTCAGGTTGAAAATCAGATTGAATCAGCTTACCGGCGCGAAGTGCAACTGCCTTCCGGCGGTGAGATTGTTATCGATCACACTGAAGCCCTTATTTCTATAGATATCAACTCAGCCCGTGCCACCAAAGGCAGCGATATTGAAGAAACTGCAACCAACACTAATCTGGAAGCGGCAGATGAAATTGCGCGTCAGTTACGGCTACGCGATTTAGGTGGCCTGGTGGTGATCGATTTTATCGATATGCTGAATAATCGTAATCAACGTGCGGTTGAAAGCCGGTTGAATGCGGCGGTTCAGGCCGATCGTGCACGGGTGCAGATTGGCCGTATTTCACGTTTTGGTTTGCTGGAAATGTCACGCCAGCGGCTTAAACCCTCATTAGGCGAATCGACCCAGATCGTTTGTCCACGGTGTACCGGGCAGGGCACTATTCGCACAGTAGAATCACTGTCATTGTCATTGGTTCGTATTATTGAAGAAGAAGCGCTGAAAGCGGGTACGGTACGGGTAGATATTCAGGTGCCGGTTGATGTCGCCACTTACATACTCAATGAAAAACGCCCTGCAATTATGGAGATTGAAAAAATCAGTGGCGTACATGTATTGATTGTCGCCAATCCAGCCCTGGAAACGCCGCAATATAAAATTGAGCGCGTTCGCAAGAGCGAACATGATGAAAAGGACGAAACCGCCAGTTATCAACGTGCTGAAAAAGAAACAAAATACAGCGTCGATGTAACACAGGAAAAAACCATACAACCTGAACAAGCTGCGGTTTCTTCAATTTCACCTGGACGACGACCCACTGCAAAGAGTCAGGTAAAAGTTCCTGTTGCTCAAGAAAAAGTTGACACAAAAGTAAAAGCGAAAGGTTTGCTGGACAAGATTGTTTCTATTTTTGCAGGAGACAAGCAAGAAGAACCAGAGGTAAAAAAAGTAAAATCGCCCACCAGCAGAGCCGCTACTTCCAGCCGTAATCGAAATCAGCGCAGTGGTCAAAATCGAAGTCGTAGTACTAGTACTAGAGGACGAAGTCGTAACCGTAATCGCAAACCAGATGCAAGTCGCAGCAGTGGTGGGCAAGATAACAAGTTAGCCAACAGGTCAGATGACAGGCAGCAAGCAGCAAAAACACCTGCCAGGAAGCAGGCAGCAGTTGTGCAAGGACGTGCCGTTAACGAACCTAAGGATGGAGTAGTGGCACATGGAAGTGGTGTTAACGAACCTAAGGATGGAAAAGCTACGGTGGATAAAACAAAAGATGTCTCCACAAAAAACCAGGATACAGCACAGTCAGGCAGTCAACCGAGTAGCAAAGCGGGTAGTCAGTCAAACCGCAATCGCCGCCGCCGTGGTGGGAGTCGCTCAAGAAATACGGAAGCATCTAAGCGTAGTGAAGCCAATGAAAAAATTGATAAAAGTGAAGACGATAAAAGCACTAACAAAAGTGCAAATACAAACCTAAGCACATCATCAGCACCAGCGAATGAAGCAAAAGCCGCTAGAATCTCAGCTCCATCATCAAGATCAACAGGAACTGCGGAAAAAGGTACAGAAAAAAATAAAGCGCCTGATCAAAAAGCATCCGCGCCTGTTAATGTAGAAAAAGTCAAGATAGAAAAGCCAAAAGTGGATAGACCGGAGTCAGATAAAGTTAAGGTAGAAAAGCCCATGATTGATAAATTCAAGGCTGATAAACCTAAAGAAGAAAAATCGTCCACTGATAAACAGCCGACATCTAATGAAAATAGACCTGCAACATCTGCAATTGATGATTAGCTGTGTAAGTCAGCCTTGACGTGCATGGAAGCACTCGCCGCTCATTGGCATCCATGCCACCACGGCATTAGTACGTCCCTGTACGTCATGTCGCGAACGCATGGATGCGTAAGAGCGACCATCTGACACACAGTGTCTGATATGGAATGGCTGATTTCGACACAAAAGAGAAGTAGGCAGTCGGCAGTTATCAGTCGGCAGTAAAAGCAAAACCATAGTTTGTGCTACACAGCCTGCGGCTTTTAGGTTATTTTGTTTTTAACTGCAAACTGATAACTGCCGACTGCCTACTTCTCTTAATGACCGAGCTCAGTCATTAGCTCAATGAGCAAAGCTGAAATGATTTTTTTGAATATGTTCCAATAATCCCGCAGCAGCATCTTCCACCAGATTCAACACAATCTCAAAACCGCGTCCCTGGCCGTAATAGGGGTCAGGTACTTCGTTTTCTTCGCTACCAGAAAAGGCCAGAAACAGGTATATACGGTCTTCATAACCGGCAGGGCAGATTGATAACAGGTCATCCATATTACTTTCATCCATTGCCACAACATAATCAAATTCCAGGAAATCATCGGCACTAACTCGCCGTGCGCGTTGCTCGCTTAAATTAATATTGCGTTTTATGGCAGCATCCTGTGCACGCTGGTCTGGCGGGTTGCCGACATGATAGGCATGGGTGCCAGCGGAATCTATCGAAATTTGATCCGTTAGATTATTTTGCTCAACCTGGTGACGAAATACACCTTCTGCTGTTGGTGATCTGCATATATTACCCATGCATACGAATAATACTTTAATTTGTCCCATTGTGTCCCCAAGCGTTTGTATTTATTAAATATACTTGTTTTACTTTCTTATTAAATCCCATGCTATATAATCCTATTTTGGATACAACATTGTACACAATTTATGAATGAAAAAGATATTAAGTCACTCAAGTGGGAAGGTAAAGATCGTCGAATTCGTATTGATAATGGATTATACGTAAATATACGTAAAAATTCTAAAACCTATCTTGTTCGTAAAACGATTTCTGGAAAAGCACAGGTAATAACACTTGGGAAGCACCCTTCGTTACCTCTAAAAAATGCACGGTTGATGGCTATGGAGTACAGGCTAGAGCGGGATGTTTCTACAGTTCAAGTTAAAGACTTAACAAAGCAGTATATGAAAGATATCGTTGAACCTAATTCAAAAGTTGTAAATCAGGTTGAAGGGTATGTAAACAATATTGATGATGAAATAGGTCGTATCAAGGTAATTGACGTTACTCGTATGCAACTAGTCGAATATATACAGACATATAGCAGAGAACGTGGTGCACGCTCATCTGACAGGCTTAGATCTTATTTAATTCAAATCTTTAGCTTTGGAGTGGAACTAGGATTTTTTAATGATTCACCCATGCGTGGTGTGACCAAGCGTGTCACTGGCTATGTTGACATTGCTAGAGATCGTATTATATCAAATGAAGAAATTAGGCAATTGTGGGCCTGGAGAAACAATCATATTGGGTGGCAAAAAACCGAAGACAATGCCAGATTGATAAAGTTTTTGCTGTTAACGGGGCTTCGCATTAGTGAAGCTCAAAGCGGTTATGTTGATGGTGATAAATTTCGTATGGATGATACAAAGGGCAAGCATCCAAAACACGAAAAGCGCCCTCACTGGGTGTACTTAACTGAAACTGCGAAGCAACAATTACCTTTGCCAAAATGTACAGCAACAAATATACAGCATTGGTTGAAGCGAAAACTGGAGGCGGAAGGCGCTGAAGGTGATAAGTATCGTCCTCATGATTGTCGCCGTACATTTGCAACACTAGGTAATGACAATGGAGTGGAGCCTTTTATTATCGAACGTGTATTAAATCATAAAATGCCAGGTGTGATGGCAATATACAACCATGCAGAATATGAAACTGAGCGTAAAGAAGCGGCAAAAGTAGTTGAGGCAGCCATATTAAAAATCATTGAATCTCGTTGAAAATAATATATTATTATTAATTTCAATGGCTTAAATATATTTTTTTAAAAATAAGCGTTGAAAAGTTAAGTTTTGTATCAATATCTGCGACTTTTCCAAAAGCCCGTCAATAAATTACCTATCCTATCGATATTATCAAACACCATAGGATATTTTCATGCAAAACGAAAAGTTAGCGTATTCAATCAAAGCTGCTGTTGAGGCTACAAGCTATTCAAGATCCCACCTTTATCAACTTATCAGTCAAGGAGAGCTTAAAATATACCGACGAGGAGGTCGTGTATTTATTGCAGGAGATGAGCTTAGAAGGCTTATTCTAGAAGATTCGCAAAAAGGTGGGTCGTAATGAGTGTCAATGTTTCTGTAATTAATACTGATGAAGCAAATCAGGAAAAAACTTGGAAACCGTTGTTGAGTTTATATCCTGAGCATAATGATGTGGAAGAATTTGACTACGCTTTATTACCTAGCGTGTTGATTCCTTGGGTTCGTGATATTGCTGAGAGGACACAATGCCCCGTAGATTATCTTGTTGTTACATTAATGGTGGCACTTTCGCATAAAATTGCTGGGAAGGTGTCAATATGCCCTAAACAGTATGACGGCTGGCAGGTTGTCGTAAATTTGTGGGGCATGATTATTGGGCGGCCCTCGACAATGAAAAGCCCTGCAATGTCGGAAATGTTGCGACCATTAAATGAATTAGCAAATAGGTCAAGGTTAAAGCATGAGCAGCGTATTGCAGAATATGAGGTTGATGGGTCTATTAATGATTATAAGAAGGCGTCTCTTGAAAAAAATTTGAAAAAAGCTATTTCAAGTAAGAATAACATTGAGATACAAAAAATTAGGGAAGCTCTTTTAATTGGCAGAGAACAATCTAATAAGAGACCAACTGAACAAAGATCTATAGTCAATGACTGTACAGTAGAAAAGATTGGTGAGCTGCTAAATGAGAATCCATATGGGCTTCTCATTGTTCGTGATGAGTTAGCGGGCTTTATAAATACGCTAGATAGAGAAGATAAGGTCACGGATCGTGCCTTTTATTTGGAATGCTTTAATGGCAATGGATCATATACTTATGATCGTATTGGTCGAGGCACAATATATATTGGTAGAACTATAGTTTCCATTGTCGGCGGAATTCAGCCAGCAAAAGTACAGAGGCACGTTTGTAATGCTGTAAATGAAAATAGTTTTGATGATGGTTTGATTCAACGTTTTCAATTATCTGTCTATCCTAAAGAATCAAGTACATATAAACATGTTGATCGTTCACCTGATAAGGATGCTTATGAGCAAGCATTCCAGATTTTAAAATACTGGAAGAGCTTGATATTGATGATAGTGAAGAAAGAATTCCTAGTGTTCGATTTGATGTTGCAGGGCAGTTGGTTTTTAACACATGGTTAATTGAATTAGAAAACAAAATAAGGAGTAACGATATTCATCCTGCTATGGAGACTCATCTGGCTAAATATAAATCGTTAATGCCGTCTCTCGCATTAATTATTAATGTTGTTGATGAGGGGCATGAAAGTATTGTGACAAAAAAATCCGCCCAAAGAGCTGTAAAATGGTGTAGTTATCTCGAAAGTCATGCAAGACGAATTTATGGTCCTTCAATAAATATATCAGCACAAAGTGCGGAAGAGGTTTTAAATCATAAAACATCATTGCCTGATGGTTTTACTTGCAGGGATGTGCAAAGAAAAGGGTGGCGTGGGTTAAATCGAAAAGAACAGGTGGTTGGTGCAATAACTAAATTGATTGAATGTGGTTATTTAAGTGAGATTATTAATCAGCCAACGCAGGAAGGAGGAAGGCCAAAATCTAGCGCTTACGATTGGAACCCAAGAATAAAATAGTGAAATAAAACATCTGTTACGGCTAGGTTAGTCACTGACAAAACTGACAAAACGTTTTGTCGGTTTTGTCAGTGAAGAAAGACTATATTATTGATAAATCATTTTTGGATGAAATTTTTGTGTTCATAATAGGTGTCCTCAATAATAAAGGGACAACAATGAAACCAAAAATATTAAGCGTTATTATTTTAAATACGGCTGTTATTACTACTGTAGGTGCGGATGAATCACAGATAATGCATTTATTGCATCCAACGTTCGAGGAATTACAAACTGAATTTGTTTTTGGCGAGGTAACTTGTTACTTCGACGTGCCGGATGAAGTCATAGATAAAGCTCTTGATAAGCATTTCCATAGAATAGAATTTATGTACTTCGCTGAAGAAGAGGTGAGTAAATGAGTGCTATATTAATAAAATCACGACTTTTTCTTCATGATATTGCGTCAGTATTGGCAATTATTCCGTTAATCACTTCGGTGAATCCACCTTATTTTGACTTGTTGAATATCTTTTTTCTGTGAGGAGGTGGAGATTATGATGCTAAGTAATGCTTCATTAGCAATGTTGTCACTTTTGGTATTGGCAATGGTTGTTGTGTATTATGGAATCATCAAAGGTGGGGCAGAGGCGACACGTAGTGAAAGTGTGCGACAAAGCATAGATAAAGCAGCATTACAGATTTATTTTAACCTGGCTGATGTTTGGGATTTAAGCTATGAGGAAGAGGCTGCATTACTTGGATGCTCTTCCGTTCGTAAGCTTGATTGGCTTAAGGATAAAAATAAAGTCGCAGTTTTAGACAAAAATATGGTTTTGAAAATTAGCCGTTTGATGAATATATATCACAATTTAATAACGCTACTACCTGACGTAAGTGCCGCAAATGAATGGCCGAAAAAACCAAATACAGCATCGATGCTTAATGGTGAAACTGCTTTGAAATACATGATTGATGGAGGCACTGAAGGTATTATTTCTGTCCATAACTACCTTGATGGTGAATTGCTATAGGCTAGCCTTGAAATGAAAAATAAGCTGTAGCTGCATACTATTGGGTTGTGGCTAATTTTTTAATTTTGGTTTAATTGGTTTGCCTGCGCGGTGAAGCCACTCCCATAGCTGGCACCAGCCGTACCAGTAATCCATGCGTGTTTTATTTGCATGGCCAGATTGCCGTAGCTGTTCATCAAACCAGTGTATCTGTTTTTGGCCGATTTGGCGCACATCTTTGCAGTTGAATTTTATTTTTATAGCCTCACAAGCACTGATTAGGTTTTTAATTCGTTTTCGTCTGCTTCTTTTTCCTCCGTGCCTAAGGTAGCTAGCAGCGAGAAATTCAATCTGAGCGCGTAATGATGCAATCTGACGGTATTTGATAGTCATGTCCTTGTCACCCTAAATATGAATTAGTAATTTGTATTCTGTGGTGCCCAAGTTCACGAGCAATTTCTAAGCGTGCTGTTTTATCCAAATTTTTAGCATCAAGAATAGAAATATTGAGTTTTTCTGACATGTATTTATGGTGATCTAGTCCATGTTTAATTCCTGCGGCCACAGGAGGTAGAGCGCCGGTTAATTGATAATAACGGTCTTGTGAGTAAGTATGACGACCTGGGTGCCAACCATTAATCTCTGACTTGCTTAATGTTCTGTATGCAATATTTCGCCACTCTTTGTACGAGAGTTCTTTGGGGATAAGGCTTTTGCCACTTGCTTGAGCTTTTGTCGCTTTTCGTAGAATATTTATTTGCAAGTCAGTGAGACTTTCTAACGTCCTATGTTTACCTCCCTTTGTGCCAGTATCTATATTGATGATGCGCCGCTCAGTAGCTTCTTTTAGTGCCTTAGTGGCATTTAATTTGCTGGCCTCCTCAAAACGAAGCCCGATGGTGTGTGTTAATTCATGGGCGGCACTGAGTCTGTCACCATATTTTTGTTCTGATAGATATTTTGAATGTTGTTTTAATTGAACTGGTGTTAACGCACGACTCTCAGTGCGTATCCCATTTCGTCGGCCCAGGTATTGTGCAGGAGAAATCCATAAAGCTTTATCACGTCGTGCTTGTTGAATAATTGTATTTATAGCCGCTAATCGATCGTGACAGGTAGATAAGGTTAGTTCTTTGGTTTCAATTTTTTCACTCAGAGTTTCAGCGAATTGAATGACGTGCTCGGGTTGATACCAGCGCATATCTTTAATGCCATGGTTTTCTATCATGTGGTTTGAAAATATTCGAAAATGACTTAAGTTTGTGGCGACGCTTCCGTAGGAGGCAGCGTGTTCCTTGAGAGCATTTTTTGCTGCCATGACAGGATCGCGGCTGCGAAGTCCAAAATTCCTAGCGTTAAAATTTCTTTCTAGCATTTTTCTCCAGTTTCTTATTTAGAAAATAAAGCACTAAGCCTGTCCATCCCGATAACGAATTGGTAAGTGTTATGCGATTCTTATGGCGTTCGCTGACCAGACAGGCCCAATCATTTTGTTACGCATGGGCATTGCGTATCTCTTGTGCTGACGTGTTGGTGGGTTTGTATTCGCATGGAAATTACCTTGGCTGGGATTCAGTACGCACCCTGAATGAAATCAGTTAGCTTCCAGGTGTTCAGCTGCAATACGTCGAAGTTGCAGTTTCCTAATGCGAATTTCTGCTGAGGTTTTCTTATTCGGAATATCAATTCCCCGATTTACCTCGGCGGAAATTTCTATAAGCCATTGAGGCTTATAGAAATTTCGCGACTATCGTCGCGCGTCTTTATTTCTTTAAAAAATCAGAAATAAAGACGCGCGAGTCTTCTAGTCGCAATCCCGGCTGTTAATACACAGTATCCTAGCTGTGCCTGTAAAGAGTCCGAGTACCGAAATCATCAATACGGGCAGCACACGAGTTGCGGCGCATTGTATAGATGATTTCGTTTGCTGGTTTGCTAACGAATAGCGTTAACAAATATGTTGGCAGCAGCCAATGTTTTACCTCAACAACATCTTTGAGATACCAGCTTCTTAATTTCAAACTTAGTCTAGCGAAGAAATTTTGTCTCTGCACTCTCGGAAATGCGTCATATCGTACGTTTCAGCCATAAAGTTGCTCATACCTTTCCCTCTACTCCGACTTATATAGTAAGGCCTCTCATATAGCGCATTTGAGGGTCTTTGACATTAAACAGGTTTAATTAGATATAAGGAGTGTATATGAAAAATAATTCAGGCTATTTCGATGATGCTCTTTCACTGATAAGAGACGATCCAGACTCTATCAGAGCTAGTCTTCTTTTTACTGCATTACGTACTGCGCATTTTTACAGGATAGTTCCGTTTATAGCTGAAAGTGGAATGCAGAATTTGGGTGTTGAAGGACGGCGAGAGTTAGAAAAAATAAAAAAATTCTTAAGATTCCCACAGGTTGAGCGCAACGCGCTTAAACATGAACTAGCCGATTCGTTTAAAGAAGCAATGGAAATGGTAATGGGGATTAGATATGAAGAGGTATAAATTAGTATCTGAGATAATTAGACTGTCATCTTGCTGCACATGGTTCTTTGCAAAGTTAGAATGGAAAATTGCTAGCTTATATCATTCAGATGATCCAGAAAGGTGCTTGTGTGGTCATTTCCCCATCAATTATATCTGCGAAATCATGAGTTCAGAAAATGGCACCATTACCATAGTTGGCAATTGTTGCGTCAAGAGATTTATCAGCAGTGATCCAGATAAAGTATTTCAGGCGTATAAACGCGTAAGTGCAGACGCTACCAGGTCCTTGAATAAGGAGGCGATAAACTTTGCCTATAAACAAGGTTGGATAGAATGTTTTGAGTGGTTCTTTTATTTTTCTATCATGAATGAAGCTAGAAAGAGTTTGACGGTTCATGAACTGGAAAAAAAGAAAAAGATTAATCTAAAAGTAATTCGAAAAATGAGTAGGTATGGTTAAAGATTTGTTGATATTTTTCTTAGCTTAAATTCGGTTAATTCGGTTAAAATCGGCAAAGAACAATTGACATCAGGTAGTGTATTCATATATTTTAGGGTTCTTGTGAAGTGGGTGCACTATCCCATAAATATCACCCTAAAAGCTCATAGGTACCTAAAAAATGACCGAACTAGAAGACCGCTGGTTATCAATATCTGAGATCTGCCAATACCTCGGAATCAGCAATGACACCGTATATAAGTGGATTGACAAGCATGATATGCCTGCGCACCGGATGGGTCGCCTCTGGAAATTCAAAAAAGATGAGGTGGACATCTGGGTGAAAGCCGGCGGCGCAGACCAGATCAGCAGAAAAAAATGAAGGCTAAGAAATACAGAATGTCATTCACTGCTGGAGCGCTCTTGCTTCAGGAATCGGTGAAAATTGCTGAAATTTATATGGACACAGGTGATTGGGATGAAGTTCGTGAGGAAGTCGTTTCCAGTAACATCCTGCAGGCTCGAATAGAAAGCACGGCAAAACGGTTATGCCGAGAACTATGCGCTCGCCTTAAACACCTGCATGAGGATGAGCTGGAACTATTCGTAGAAGGCGACCGCCAGGAACAGGCTTATCTCCTTTGGCTGGCTATTTGTCGCTACTATCGCTTCATCTACGAATTCTCAACCGAAGTCATCAGAGAGCACTTTCTGACACTCAGATACGACCTGCATCATGAAGACTATGATGCCTTCTTTAACGCAAAAACAGAATGGCACGAAGAACTTGAGAAGATAACAGATTCAACGAGTAACAAGCTCTGCCAGGTGCTTTTTAAAATGCTGCATGAAGCAGAACTGTTAAATGTGAATGATTCCATTATTCCTGCCATGTTAAGTAATCGCTTGATCGAGGTGATCTGTAAACATTCACCTCAGGATCTGCATATTTATCCTGTCATGGACACACAATTACAGGGGTGCGGTTAAATGGGAATTGATCTAAGTACAGCGCCAATGAAAAATCGTTACCAACACCTGTTTGCCGTCATTGGTGGTGAGCGTTTTCTCAAGATGCAATCATTAAATAATGAAGTCCCATTCTATATCTGTCCTTATAAAGCAAAAGAGGCGGTCGATATGCAACGCATGCAGGGCCAACTTATCAATAAGCTATCGCAATCCGGCATCAATATTCTTGATATAAACCTCTACGATCTGGTTATTGAAATTCTGAAGAAGGAGGGCGACTGGGAGTGGTGCCTGGAAGCAGAACAATCAATATCTAAAGAAGAACTCAAAGAAGAGTTGCAGTCCATGCTCGATATTGAATCAGTACTGACTCCTGCAATTGAAGAGAAAATGAAGCAGGCAAACTTCGATGCCATGTTTATTTCAGGGGTCGGTGAGGTGTATCCGTATATTCGCTCACATAATGTGCTCAATAATCTACAAAAAGCAGCTAAAGAAAAACCAACGTTAATGTTTTTTCCAGGTGAATACACACAGTCACCGGAAACTGGAGCTTCATTGGACCTATTTGGGAAATTTCACGATGACAAATACTATCGTGCATTTAATATTTATCATTCAGAAGTATAGATAAGGGGAAGCTTGATGTCACTGAGAGAGATTTTTCAGAAACCCGTCGATCGTAACATCGAAGGCGTAATAAAAGCCGATGATGAAGCAAGCCTTCGCCTGGAACTTGATGAATATGTTATTACCAATGAAGTAGCCAAACGTCTTGATGCCTTTCTAGACGCATACAATAACTATGAAGGTGCCAATGGCGTATGGATATCAGGCTTCTTTGGATCAGGTAAATCACACCTGTTAAAGATGCTTGCACTGGTACTGGAAAATCGTATCGTTGAAGGTGAAAGTGCTCTAGATTTCTTTTTGTCCAAACCCGCTTTTAAAGATGATGAGATTCGCCTGGGTGATTTGAAAAAGGCCGTATCTATCCCATCTAAAAGCATCTTGTTTAATATCGACCAAAAAGCCGATGTAATCAGTAAGACACAGATTGATGCCTTACTGTCAATATTTGTAAAAGTATTCGATGAAGAGTGTGGTTATTACGGGAAACAGTCCTATATCGCACAATTTGAACGAGAACTAGATTCCGATGGCTTATTTGAAGTATTTAAAACAAAATTCAAAGAAGTAACATCGAAAGACTGGGAGTGGGCAAGGCAACGTACCAAACGAATGATGTCACACGTTGACGAAGCATATAACCAGGTAACAGACCAGTCAGTAAGCAATATATTAGATAAATACCGAAGTGATTACCGTCTATCGATAGAAGATTTTGCCGAACAGGTCTGTGCCTATATTGATCTCCAGGGTAAAGATTTCCGCCTCAA
>CAYQXD010000097.1:0-12459 GCA_964421315.1 uncultured Thiotrichaceae bacterium
TGCGTTCTTCGCGGACGAATGTTTTTCAGTTTTTCCAATGTCCGATAAGTGTCGAAATCAGACATTCCATGTTTAACACTGCTTGCCTGACTTAAACATCCAACAATGCTTCCTGTTTAACCAGACACCAGCAGCGGTGTAAGGGTTTCCGTCTAAAATCTTCTGTTGTTGTTTTTGCTGTTATTTCCTTTATAAAACATTCCTCTTTAATACTACTGTCCAGTTTAAAACTTCTGGCATTGGTAGAAAATATGATTTGTCCATCATCCGCTAATAAGGCAAGGCATCCACTCAAAAGCGCAGCGTGATCGCGGATAATATCCAGTGAGGTTTCCATCTTTTTAGAGTTTGAAAAGGTTGGCGGATCGACAAATATTAACTGGTATTTTTGATCATCCTGGATCGCCTGCTGCATCCATTTCAGGCAGTCCTCGCGAATAAATTTGTGCTTACTCGATGCGTAAACATTATCTGAATAACCATTTATTGACAGGTTTTCTTTTGCCCAGTTTAAATAAGTGTTAGACATATCCACCGTTGTGGTTGAGCTTGCGCCGCCAGCTGCTGCATAAACTGTGGCACTACCGGTATAGGCGAACAGATTTAAAAAACTGCGTTTGTTCGCTAATGTTTTAATTAGCTGACGTGTGTTTCGATGATCGAGAAATAAGCCAGTATCAATATAATCATACATATTGATAATAAATTTCAAGCCATTTTCATGAATTGTAATTTTATGGTCTCTTGCTCTATTATTACATGGATCCTGCCTGTGATATTGAGCAGAACCTTGCTGTTTTTTGCGTACTTTTAAAACAACTTTTTCCTGCGATGTTTCAAGAATATCAGCGACCACATCAATAACATCATTGATCCGCTGAAATGCCCGGTTTTGATCTACTGTTTTCGGTGCCTGGTATTCCTGCACATGAATCCAGTTTTCATATTTATCAATGGCTACTGCATACTGTGGTATATCAGCATCGTAGACCCGGTAACAACTAACATTATTTTTTCTTGCCCATTTTTTTAAATGTTTAACATTTTTCTTCAGGCGATTACTAAACATCAAAGCATGTTCTGAAGCTGTTTTACTGGTAACTACTTTATTGATAACAGCAACATCTGCATTATCATTATCATGAGCTACGCTATCACTGCGCCCCTGCTTCTCCAGCACTGCTTTTTCTAGCGCTGGATTTTTTTGTGAACGTATTTTGTATTGATAAAGTACAGATTTTAACGCACCATTAAATAAGGTGTTTTTACGAAAGGCACGCAAACCCAAACTTTTCGCGAGTTCCTGTTCTGTGGTAATAATGGCAACTGTCCAGCCATTAAAATTTGCTTTTAACTGTTGCCCAAAACGATGATACAGGGTGCGTAATAACTGAACCTGACCGATACGTTTACCATAAGGTGGATTAGTCACCATTAAACCCACAGTCTCAGTACACGGCGTTACATTTTTAGTCGCATCCTGCAGGGAAATTTTTATAAAGGATGGCAACTCAGCATCTTTGATATTTTTGCGGGCAATACCAACCAGTTCTTCACTGTTATCACTGCCACATATAACGGGCAGTGAGCGTAAGCCTTTTTGTTTTTTATTCTGTGCATCCAGGACTATCTCATCCCATTGCTCTGAATCCCGCTGTTGCAACAGAAATGGTTTCCAATGGCTGAAACCAAATTTACGCCCATTATTATGGCGCAATAAACCCGGCGCTATATTGGCAGCCATCATTGCAGCTTCAATAATTAAGGTGCCGCTACCACACATCGGGTCATAAAAAGGCAGACCTAGCTCATAATAGTCAGACCATTTTGCACGATATAACATTGACGCTGCCAGCGTTTCACGCAAGGGCGCTGTGCCTGTAGTTAGTCGATAACCGCGTTTATGTAAGGCATCACCCGATAAATCAAGATAAAGCAAACATTCTTTATCACTAAGATAAACATTAATTCTTATATCAGGATTATCTCTATCAATAGAAGGCCGTTGCCCGGTGTTTTGTTTAAACTGATCAATAATCGCATCTTTGACACGCAGCGTTGCATAATGGCTATTAGATACAATTGAGTGTGAGCTAAAACAGTCTATTGCCAACGTATTATCTTCTGAAAAGTGCTCTGACCAGTTAATGCTGAATATTTCACTATACAGGTCATCGTCAGATGATATTTCAAAGGCTTTTAATTGCAGTAAGATGCGACTAGCCACACGCGACCAGAGACAGGCTTTATATGCAAGTGCCACCTCGCCACTAAAAGAAACACCGCCGGTGTGTAGTTTTGTCTGGGTGATGTTGAGTTGTTCCAGTTCTTTTTGAACTAAATCCTCAACGCCTTTGGAGCAGGTCGCAAAAAATTGATTATTTGAAGTCAAGGCTTGCATCTATTGGTTACGGATCTATTAGTTATGAAGGGTTTATTATTTTGGCATTATTAAAGAAATATAGGTGGTTTATCTATACAGCCGTCTGCGGTCATGGATGACCGCGGTCGAGCGACACAGGATGTGCTTGAGCGTGCTGTATAGATGAACCGCCTATGCTTCTTTAACAATACCATTATTTTATTTACTGGTATTGAGAGTTGATCCACTGAAGTTACTCGCCAAATTTCTTTGCATCAGCAGCCAGCAACACCGGAACCCCGTTTCTAACAGGATAAGCTAATTTATCTTTTTCACAAATAAATTCTTTATTTCGAGATTTATACAGCAATGACCCCTTACACAACGGGCATACCAGTATTTTTTGCAGTGATTTTTTCATTGTAAGGTGGCTAAAGGCTGGATATTTACTGATGTAATAACGGTAACAATATTGTATCAAGTTGTGCTTCAAGCTTATTTGACAACTCAGCATTAACGATCACAACCCAGGCATCAGGCAATGTCAGGTGGCGGCATTTTACCGCATCTTTTTCCGTCATTATAATACAACCCGTATGCCAACCAGAAAAATCATGCTGTTGATATTTATGATGATCGGCAAACGCATGCTCTATAATGTTCATGCCGTTTTCCAAACCCTTTCCCAGAGTACTGTCAGACAGTTGCTTAAAAAAACGTGCTGGATGCCCTATTCCCGCCACAGCGTGTATGGTTGTGTTTTCTGCGAAAGAAGATAAGGATCTGCCGCTTGATCTACTAGTGTCTCCATTTAACTGTTTCAGATCAACTATCTGTAACATGTATGAACAGTCATCCGAGTTGTTTCTGCTGTTACCATTTATGCTGCCACCATTATACACAACCAAATCAACCTCTTTTAAACGAGAAACTCGCTCACGTAACGGTCCGGCAGGCAAACAAAAACCATTGCCAAACTTTCTTAACGCATCGACCACCGCTATTTCAACATCCCTTCTCATACGGTAGTGCTGTAAACCGTCATCGGAAAACACAATGTCACATTGATTGTTTGTGGTTAAGTAATTTATTGCAGAAACTCTATCGGCACCAACGACAACCGGCACATTGGTTCGCTGAAAAATCATCAAAGGCTCGTCACCAACTAGCTCAGCCATGTCATTGCTGTCCACCTGTTTGATACCAGTAATACTGCCACCATATCCCCTGCTTACCACACCCGGCTTGAATCCTTTGTTGGACACATAGTCACAAAGTGCAATTAATAACGGTGTTTTACCACTGCCGCCGGCGACAATATTGCCAATAACAACAACCGGCACCTGTGCAGCAAAACTTTTTTTTATGTTTAACTGATAAAGTTTTCGTCGAATGCTGATAATAAGACAATACAAGCCGGATAAGGGCAGCAATAAGCAGACTACCAGAAAAGCAGATACGTTTGATTGATACCAGTAATGTTCTATCGGTTTCATAGTCACACAGAAAACTATTCTTCTTTAGCTATTCATCTACAAGCAGCATTTGATGCAAAGCTGCATAGTGTCCATTCAATGCCAGCAATTGCTGATGCGACCCCTTTTCTACTATGCATCCCTTATCCATTACCACAATAACATCAGCATTTTCAATGGTTGAAAGCCGGTGCGCAATAATAAGTGTGGTTCGATTTTTCATTAAATTTTCCAGTGACGACTGAATAAATCGTTCTGATTCTGTATCAAGCGCTGAGGTTGCTTCATCAAGAATCAGTACCGGTGCATCATTTAACAGTGCTCGGGCAATAGCGATTCTCTGACGCTGCCCACCAGACAACATCACACCTCTTTCACCAACCATGGTCTGAAAACCATCACTAGATTCATAAATAAAGTCATAAGCGTAGGCGGCATTAGCGGCATCAATAATATCTTCCTGGCTACAGGATTTCATGCTGCCATAGGCGATATTGTGTTCGATGGTATCATTAAACAAAGTGACATCCTGACCAACATAAGAAATATGACTGCGTAAATTATCAAGACTATATTTCTTGATATTAATACCATCAAGTCGGATTGATCCTTCTACGGTATCGTAAAGCCGCGGAATTAAATTTAACAAAGTAGATTTACCACTGCCCGAGCGTCCAACAAATGCAACAGTTTGCCCGACGCCAACTGTTAAATTTATATCGTTTAACGCCGCTTCAGCTTCACCATTATAGGTAAAGTTAACATGATCAAACTCAATTAAACCTTTTACAGTTTCACTATGATAATCACCTTTATCAGTTTCTGGTTTCAAATCAATAAAATTAAAAACACTTTCTGCAGCAGCAATGCCTTTTTGCAAAACACCTACAATTGATGTTAGTGATCTCACTGGTGGCAACATCATGGACATGGCAATAATAAAGGAAACAAATGTACCAACACTGATTTCTTCTATCATGCTATCCAGTGTTGACATATAAACAATAAGCGCCAATGAACAGGCGACCAATAACTGTACAATCGGTGAACTCAATGCATGTGTTTTTTGCATTCGCAAGTTCTGTCGGCGATTTATATCATTAGCAACAGAAAACTGATTTTCTTCGTAGTCACGCCCACCAAACATTTTCACCACTAGCTGTCCTTTGACTGTCTCTTCTATAATGCGCGAAACATTGCCCATGCTAAGCTGTATATTTTTACTGATACGACGAAAACGCTTTGAGATAAGGACGATAAGAAACGCCACAATGGGTGCTACAGTTATAAAAATCAATGCTAATTTGACATTAAGGTAGAACATCCAGGCAACCAGTCCCAATACGGTTAAACTATCTCGAATTAAAACAGTAATAGCCGTGGTGGTTGCATTTGCCACCTGCTCGACATCAAAAGAAAACCTTGAGATCAATTCACCCGTGGTTGCCTGGTCATAAAATGATTTGGGTAACGACAACAAACGAAAAAACATTTCTTTGCGTAATTCACGTATCACATTACGACCAATCACGCTCATGCCATAACTGGAGACAAAAGCAGCAATCACTCGAAGCAGGAAGATGCCAATAATCATTAGTGGAATCCATTTAATGGTTTGGGCATCTCGCTCAACAAAACTGCCGTCCATCAACGGTTTCATTAAAGCAGCAAAAGCTGTAGAAGCCGCAGCAACGATTACCATGCCAACAACTGCGAAGATAAAAATATTCCAGTACACCAGCGCATAAGACAATAAACGGTGATAAAGATAATGGCCGCTTGTTTCATCACTCTTTTTCTTGTTATTTTTTAATGACATTATTAGATATAAACCAGGAATGAATAAATCAGGAGGCCATCTGAGATACAAATGTTATTTACTTTCCACTGTGGCAATGGATAATTTGGTTAGACCAATTTGTGAAGCAGCATCCATTGCTCTAACCACAGACTGATGCGGAGTATTGGCATCGGCTCTTAACACCAGAGAAACATCTTTAATATTGATATTTTTTTCACTCAGAATTTTTAGTATTGCCTGTTTTAATGTGCCCAATTGCTGATTAACAATCTGGCGTTCATTTAAAAAATAATTGCCTTTTGCATCAATAGACAAAACCAGCGTATCATTTTGTTGTTGTGTTGCTTTTGTTGAGGCTTCTGGTAATGACACTTTTAACTTTGCATGACGATCAAAGGTTGTTGACACCATAAAAAAGATAAGCAACAGGAACACCACGTCAATTAATGGTGTTAAATTAACTTCAACGCTGTCTTCTTTATAATCGGGTCGTAAATTCATGGGGTATATTCGTTTATATTTCTCGTAATTCTCAGCTAGCAGTTAAAACAGTGAGTAACTGCTCAGACTGCCCCTGAAAATTGTCAGATCAAGGCAAAAAATGTGAGTTTACAAGTGTAAATGACCATTTTTTAACGAAGATCTGGCGGTTTTCAGGGGCTAGCTGAGTAGTTACTATTTCTCAGCGATTATTGTGCAATACATCAACCATTTTAATGGCTTCACGTTCCATTATCACCACAATACCATCCACCTTACGGCGAAAGTAACGGTAAAAAACCAGGCTGATGATAGCAACCGTTAAACCGGCAGCCGTAGTAATCATCGCCTCAGAAATACCACCGGCTAATACTGCTGGATCACCAACACCGTATTTGGTAATGGCGGCAAATACGCTTATCATGCCGACAACCGTACCTAACAAACCGAGTAATGGAGAAATTGATGCTATCGTACCTAATGTGTTTAAGAAACGTTCCAGGTCGTGCACCACTTCACGTCCACGTTCTTCAATACATTCCTTAATACGTTCACGACTTTCATTACGGTTAAGTAATCCCGCACTTAATATCTGTCCCAGAGCAGATTCTTTGCTTAGAACTTCAATATCGCTGCGTGCCATATTGTCTTTTTTAACCGCACTCCACACGTTTGCAACCAGGTGAACAGGCAACACCTTTTCACGGCGCAAGCTCCAGAAGCGTTCGGCAATAATCGAAATTGAAACAATGGAACACAATATGATGGGCAGCATTAACCAGCCACCGGATTTTACTAATTCAAGCACAGGCCACCTTTGAAAAAATCATCTAACTAAAATTAATCGAGAGCCGTTGATATTGTTTTTTTATACCATACATCTTATATAAATATTCCCATCTTACTTCATTTATTAACAACTCAATAGACCATAAAGCTTAATCACCTGTATGATGCCAGTATCTTCGTGCTGTTTCCCGATATTTTTCAATAGTTCTGCCCATATTACTGCTTAAGCTAATGATTAACGCACCGCTTTTGTCTGTTTGTAACAGTGTTCCACCCTGCTTTTTATAACGCGCCATCACGTTTTTGTCAGGGTGTTTGAATTTGTTTTTATAACCAACTGAAAATATTGAAATTTCCGGGTCAACTGCGGCAATAAAAGCAGTTGTAGATGAAGTTTTACTACCGTGGTGAGGCACAATTAAAACATCAGAGTCCAGTTTCTTACCATAACGAGTGAGCAGTTGCTGCTCGGTTGTTTTTTCTATGTCAGCGGCAAACAAAACTGAGCCTGCTACTGAACTCACCCGCAAAACACAAGATTGATTATTTCGTTGCTCACGTTTAGCTATAGAACCATCCTGTAATACCTGTTTCGTTACCGGTGATATAAAAGCAAAATCGACACCATCCCACTGCCACTTAACCCCTGCTACACAATGCTGTTTATTGCTGCTAATCAGTTTTTCTATATCCTGGCCAATCACAGAGGTTTCAGGCATTGCATCCAGTATCGCCGCTGCACCGCCAATATGATCATTATCACCGTGGCTGATGATTAAATAATCCAATGATTGAATACCCTGAGAACGCAAATACGGAAGCACCACACTACTGCCAATATCAAACTTGTCACTGTATTTTGCTCCGGCATCAAACACGGCTACATGATTTTGTGTTTGAATCACGGCAGCTGATCCCTGCCCCACATCCAATACGGTCAATTTATATTCTCCCGCACCTAAAGTTTCTTTTGTTGTTATAAATAAAGTGGAAAACAATAAAACAGCAACAAAACGAAGCACCCATACAGTTTGCTGCTGATTAAGGTGTGGCGCACTTGTGACTAAAATCCGCGAAACAACCCGTGAGGCATTGAAATGAGACAATTTCCCAGAAAAATAAAGCAGTAACATCGCCGTAGTTAGCAGCAACAATTTTATAATATCAACATCGCCTCTCACCCATAAAGCATAGGGTTGCGTTGCTAACCAATTCAATAATGGCCAGATCAAATCCAGCAAAGCAGCTGCCAGGCGATACAACAAATCAGCAATACCAGGCATTAAAAATGAAAATACAATGGCAACTAACACCAGCGGTACAACCAGGAAACTCACGTAAGGAATCAATAATAAATTGGCAATGGGTGATACCAGAGATACCTGCTGAAACATAAATAAAGACAGCGGTAATAAAAACAGAGTGATTAAAAACTGCAAGCGTATCCATTGTTTAAGGACTGAACTCACCTTAAACCACACTGAGCCAGGAATACTCACTAAACGATGACGGATTTGTTTTTTTTGTCTTACAGTCGCTATATTAGCCTCTATGTTATCATCGGCATGGCTGGTGTTCAGCGTGATAAAAATGACCGCCACCGCAGAGAATGAAAACCAGAACCCGACAGACAATACCGCTAACGGGTCGAATAACAATACCAGTAACAATGCAAAACCCAGCGCGTCAAGCGGGCGATGGTTGCGCCTAAGCAACATCATCAGTGATAACACAAACAACATAATAATGGCACGTTGTGTTGGAATAGATAACCCGGCAACCATAGCGTATAACGAAGCTATTATCAGTCCACCACTCAGTGCTATATGTTGCGCAGGTATTCGTTTCATGACAAAAACAGGAACCAGCCAACGAATCAGCACATAGGAAAAAAATGCCGCCAAACCAATGTGCAGCCCTGAAATCGCCATTAAATGGCTGGTTCCGGTGTTTCTTAACACCTGCCACTGCTGATTCGAAATTGATGACTTATCACCAATTGCCAGTGCTTTAATTAATGCAAAAGAACTTGCCTGCTCACTTACTGGCTGATTGTTTACCAATGTTTTAGCCGCAATAGCATCAATTTTCTGACTCAGTGACTGCCGGATTTTATTTATCGGTATCATCAATGCCGCCACTGATAAGGCTTGAGGCGCATCCCGCTGTTGTTGATACTGAACTTGATTTAGGGCTGACTTACGCACATACCCTGTGGCATCAATACCATGCTGAAACAGCCATGCTTCATAATCAAAACCGCCAGGGTTGATAAATCCTCGCGGTGGTTTTAAGCGCACTTGCAACTGCCATTTCTCTCCGGCATGAACCGGTCGACCGTAATACCAGCTTAGACGAATTTTTCTGGGCATTTTTTGAGCTGTTGGCACCGGCTCCATTTGTGAGCTATCTGTTTTTAAAACACGTAGCTTTGTAATGATAAATTCAAAACGCTGCGCTTTTTCATTGCTGACAGGAATACTTGAAACATAACCGTTGACGAGCAAATTCTTGCCAATCAATCCCTCATCAAGTCGAAAAGATAATTGTTGTTTTGCATAAAACGATGAAAACAATATACCTATTAAAATCAATGAAATAAGCAAGCTAATTAAAATTATTTGCGATCTATATATTAGACAACATTTACAATTATTAAGCAGTAAATACAGGAGAAGCAGAGATAACAACAAAGCAACAGACAAGGAAAGTGCAGGTAAAACGACAAGTTGCTGAACAAATATAACACCCAGCAAAAAAGCCAGCGCATAAACAAACATCCCTGTTTTGTAGTGCATTATTCAATTCCATTGTAGCTTCTCGATAAGTCGGGGCGGTATATGGTTTTCCATCCTTTGGTTCGTTAACGCCACATCCATGTGGCACTGCTCTCAAAACCATATACCGCCCCGACTTATCGAGAAGTTACATTCCATTGACAAATTTAAACGACAGCAAAAGATTGCGTACTCTTACGAAACTATAAAGCAAAAAGGTTATAATTGCAGTTATATATTTCTCTCTATCAATATAATAATGTCGAATTCAGTTGGTCTGTCATTGTCATATTGATAGAATACCAGCTCAAACACATACACTATACGACAACCATGCCACGCAAGTTTTTCCAACGGTTTCTACCGCACCCAAAAACAATCAAAGAAAACAAAATACTGCAAATCTTTGGCGACTGGTTACACAAACCTGATTTATGGCATTTAAATCGACGTTCTGTTGCCGGTGCATTTGCCGTTGGTTTATTTTTTGCCTGGATGCCTGTCCCCTTTCAAATGGTATTTGCCGCCGGCACGGCAATATGGATTGGCGTTAATCTGCCGCTGTCCGTTGTATTAGTCTGGATCACCAACCCGGTTACTGTTACCCCCATGTTTTACTTTGCTTACAAAGCAGGCACATGGATTATTGGGGAACCTGCAACCGATTTCAGCTTTGAACCCACATTAGAATGGTTACAAAATGAGCTATCTGCCAGCTGGAAGCCTTTTCTGATTGGCTGTTTTACCCTGGCAGTCTCAAGCAGCTTGCTCGGTTACTTCACAATAAATGGCATCTGGCGATATACTGTGCTGCGACGACGTACTACAAAAAGTCATCTAAAAAAATAGTAACTACTCAGCTTACCCCTAAAATTCGCCATTTCAGCGTTGAAAAATGGACGTTTACACGTGTAAACTTACAATTATGTCTATGGATGGACGGTATTTCGCAAAGAGCCATGGAAGGCGGTGCGATTTTCGCCTTGAACTGACAAATTTTAGGGGAAATCTGAACAGCTACAGGCGTTTTGAACTACTCACTGAATAAATAATCATCATGATCTGGAAACCTCACACCACGGTTGCTGCTATTATTGAGCGTGACAATAAATTTTTAATGGTTGAAGAACTTGCACACGGCAAGCTGGTACTAAACCAGCCTGCTGGTCATCTCGATCCTGATGAAAGTCTGATTACAGCCGTTATTCGTGAAACACACGAAGAAACCGCATGGCAATTTATACCTGAAGCCATCACCGGTATCTATTTGTGGAAACACCCCGATAATGACAAAACTTTTCTGCGCATTGCATTTTGTGGCAGCTGTAAAAACCATAATGCCACACAGGCACTCGATGAGGGCATACAGGCAGCAGTATGGAAAACCCGCGATGAGCTTATTCACCAGCAGCATAAACTACGCAGCCCGATGGTGATGAATTGTATCGATGACTATCTCGCTGGCAAGCGATCGCCGCTTGATCTGCTAACTCACCTTAGCTGATGACACTCACCTGATGACACTCGCCTGATGACACTCTACTGATGACAAAAGAAAAAATCATTATTGGCATGTCCGGCGGTGTCGATTCATCCGTTGCCGCATTACTGCTTATTGAACAAGGTTTTGAGGTTGAAGGCCTGTTCATGAAGAATTGGGAAGAAGATGATGATGAACAGTATTGCGCCGCCGCTGAGGATCTAAAAGATGCCAGTGCTATTTGTCATACACTCAATATAAAATTACACACTATTAATTTTTCCAGTGAATACTGGGATCGGGTTTTTCAACATTTTCTCGATGAGTACAGCGCGGGTCGCACACCCAACCCGGATATTTTGTGTAATAAAGAGATCAAATTTCGCGCCTTTCTGGAACATGCAAAAACGCTAGGAGCCAAAAAAATTGCCACCGGACACTATGTCCGCACCAGAGTATCAGACACTCATGCTTCAGGCAATAAAACACAATTACACAAAATACAATTACCCAGGATACAATTACTGCGCGGTCTCGACAATAACAAAGATCAGAGTTACTTTTTACACGCCTTAAATCAATACCAGTTATCGCACACCATTTTTCCTATAGGTGAATTTGATAAAACTGTAATACGAGAATTAGCGAAAAAAAATAATTTAATTACCCATGATAAAAAAGACAGCACCGGCATCTGCTTTATCGGCGAACGACGTTTTGCTACTTTTCTGGAAAAATTCCTGCCTGCAAAACCAGGCGAAATACACACGATTGATGGTGAAAGCATCGGCACACATAATGGTTTAATGTATTACACACTGGGGCAACGAAAAGGCCTGGGCATCGGGGGGTTGAAAGAAAGTGACGAAGACCCATGGTATGTTGTGGGAAAAGACATGCGCAATAACATCTTAATCGTGGCACAGGGGCACAACCATCCTGCCATGTTCCACAACACGCTTGTAGCCAGCCAGATTAACTGGATCATCGATCAAGAGCCTGCTAACAGCAAACTGACAGCAAAAATTCGTTATCGCCAGAGCGATCAACATTGCACATTAAGTAAAATAGGTAACCGAAGGTACCATATCAGCTTTGATCAAGCACAGCGTGCTATCACACCGGGGCAGTCCATTGTGTTTTATCAGGATGAGGTCTGTCTTGGTGGTGGAATTATAGAAGCAGTGGTTAATTGTTAATTGTTAATGATTAATTAAAAACAATACACACCACGCACCTTGCCATTAACCATTAACCATTAACCATTAACCATTAACCATTAACCATTAACCATT
>CAYQXD010000098.1:0-12437 GCA_964421315.1 uncultured Thiotrichaceae bacterium
TTTGACTGTCCGTTAAGTGTCGAAATCGATCATCCTATGTCTGACACTGCTTAAGAAATTTTTCAAACACATGCATTTTCCTGCGGCTTATATTGCAATTCCTGTTTACAGGAATTGCAATAATACCGGTAGTGTCGTTTTTTTATTTTATTGTGTCTGATTGCGCTTAGTTGATGTTCTTTGCAGCGACATTGATAGGCAAATAAAGCTTGCTTCTTTAGCGGTATGCCGGATAGATCATAGCAAGCAGTAACGGACGTATTAGCGCCAAACGCCAGCATTATCGTCTTCCATTCCTTGCCATGCGGTTTTATATTTTTTAACCCATAAATTATATCGCTTACATAGTGTGCAACTTCATGCGGTATGGTGGTGTTAAAATTATCATCGTAATATTTAGAAAAGATAAACGAGTTATAGCGAATTTCTCTTTTCAATTCAGCAAAATGCCAGCCGCTATGACGGCGAACGCGATACATGCCAGCAGCACGACCTTTCAGGTTAAAGCTAATTTCTACTGCATTGTGTTTTATATTAAATAAATCAACAGCCTGTTCTATGTAGGCATGTGTTTGCTCAATAACCTGTTGTTGTTTTTCAGTAGATAGAGGCGGGATGATTGATACAGGTAAATTCATTTTTTCTTCCGAAATAAAGACAAGTTTTTCACATTGCGCTGAGTAGACAAAAAAACAAACTTTCCGCATAGGGTTTAAGCCCTGGAGATAAACTCACGCGTTTCGGTGTTAATTTTAATCGTTTCACCCGGTGTTAAATACTCTGGAACCTGCACCACCAGTCTAGTGCTTAATGTGGCCGGCTTGGTGCGTGCTGAGGAAGATGCTGCCTTCATACCTGGTGCGCATTCGCTGATTTCCAGTGCCATGGTAATCGGTAATTCGATGCCAAGCAATTCACCCTCGCTGATTAGTGCGCTTAAACCCTCCAGGCCATCATAAAGAAATGCAGCTTCTTCTTTTAAGGCTTCAACCGTTAACATAAACTGTTCGTAGTTCTCGCTGTCCATAAAAGTGTATGTGTCATGATCGTGGAATAATAACTGAACAGAACGACGGGATACTTCAACAGGTGTAATGACTTCATCACCTTTGTAGCGACGTTCAAATTTTTGTCCGCTACTAATATCACTGCCGGTAACTTTGTATAAGGTACTACCACTGCGTGAAGAAGGGGACTGTACAACTACCTTTTTTATTACTATTTTTTTGTTGTCCTGATTAATGACCAGGCCTTTTTTTATTTCATTTGCTTTCATGGTGTTTGTTTTTATGTTGATGGTTATTGCAGGTTATAATGATTAATTAAGAACTTTGTACAAAGTTCTTTTTCTGTTTTTTGTCATCTCTCCATAAGGAGAGACCTTAATCCACCGTGGCACTGCTTGTGTGAGTGGCTCTAATCATGTTAATTATGAGTGATTTTTAATGCGGATTAAACACCTGATTGTTCCTGATGATGAAATTGTGATGACAGCGGTGCGTTCGCAAGGTGCCGGCGGGCAAAATGTCAATAAAGTTTCTACTGCGATACACCTGAAATTTGATATACCCTGTTCCAGCCTGCCGGCAGTGATTAAGCAGCGCCTGTTATCATTGAATGATCATCGGGTGACGAAAGAAGGTGTGTTTGTGGTTAAATCACAGCAAACGCGAAGTCAGTTAAAAAATAAAAAACTGGCTTTATTACGCCTGCAGTCGTTTATTGTCCAGGCACTTACAGCCAGAAAAACCAGAGAAAAAACGACACCAACAAAAGCCTCGAAGTTAAGAAGACTCAATGCTAAAAACAAACGTGGTGCGTTGAAAAAAAAACGGCAGAAAGTTATTGAAGAGTAAGAATTCGTCCAGGGCGGTTACCCGAGAAAAAGCCTATACAGCTGTTTCACAGTAGGCTCTCTATACATCGGACGATGTGCCGATCAATCAGACTTTTAAGAACCCTGAACCCAGGTGATCTGTCTTATAACAATCAGCATGTAGGCGAGAACATCAAGAGCAAATAATAAAGTGATAAGTAAAACGGGTGTTCGGTCTGCGCGATATTTAAAAAGAGTCATATTGAAATATTAAGGTGAATAGTCAGCGTCAGTTGATAGGTTATTTAGGCTGATTTGCGGTGATTTTAATAGCAATAGTTAAATTAATTTTTCGGAGTATAGCAGAATCTGCTCTGGCAATTAATTAGCAGCCTGGCCTACGCTGTGAAAAACCTGTTTTTTATTATTATCAAACCATTTAAGTAGTTGGTTTTTAATGATTTCTATTTGATCTTTATGATAGGGGGTCGAAGTGACCGCGCCCCACACCGGAGCTGGCCAGCAGGCATCGGTGGTAAATCTCGCGATATGATGAATATGTAACTGAGGAACAACATTGCCCAAAGCCGCTATATTTAGCTTATCGGGCTGAAAAATCTGTTCCATGCATTGACTGAAAAACATGGGCTCAGTCATTAACTGTTGCTGATCCACTTCAGATAGCTGATGTATTTCAGTAATGCCCTCTCGATTAGGTAACAGAATAAACCAGGGATAGTTACAGTAAAAGAGAGCATAAGGTGAACTCACCCAGTGGTATACAGTCTTTTTTAAGTTGAGGGTGAAGTGTTATCATCAGTTTATGATAACCCGTTTTGCATTATTAAAGGGTGGCAATATGGCTAACTGGCTAAACAGTAAAGTAGTTGAAAAGATACAGTGGAATGCGCGTTTATTTTCGTTACGTATTCAGTCCGATCTCAAAAAATTTGAAGCGGGTCAATTTGTTCGTGTGGCACTGGATATAGCGGGTGAACGTGTTGCACGGCCTTATTCATTAGTGAATAAACCGGGCGATGACTATTTGGAAATTTATTTTAATATTGTCGATGAAGGGCCATTAACACCAAAATTAGCAGCACTTGAAGCGGGTGACGAAATTTTTGTTAGCGATAGAGCCAATGGTTTTTTAATTGTTGATGAAGTTCCGCAGTGTAAACATCTGTGGTTACTGGCAACGGGTACGGGTGTCGGGCCGTTTCTTTCTATTTTAAAAACAGAAAAGGTCTGGCAGCGTTTTGAAAAAACCGTGCTGGGGTATTCCGTCAGAGATGGCTCAGAACTCTGCTATCAGGATCAAATAGCAGCAATAAAAAAACAATATGCCGAACAGTTTTGTTTTGTGCCTTTTGTCACCCGTGAAAAAATAACAGGTGTGATGCATCAGCGCATTACGGAAAGCATCGAAGATGGCTCTTTTGAAAAAAGAACCGGCATCAATATTAATGAGAAAGACTCACATATTATGATGTGCGGAAATTCAGCGATGATAGCCGGTGCATCGGCATGCCTGGAAAAACGGGGTTTAAGAAAACACCGCCGCCGTGAACCTGGGCATATTACTACTGAGAAATACCATTGAAAAGACAATGAAAAGTGAAAAATGAAAAGTGAAAAATTAACAATAAAAGGTTATATTTGTGCGAATGTTGTGTATCAATATTACGTGGGCGATTCTGTCGCTTAAAAAGATTGCTACGCTCCGTCCGCAATGACAAAATTTTTCATTTTTCATTTTTCATTACTTTAAAGATTTTCCTCAAGAAAATCTTTAAAGTTGTGGGCATCAATAATTTGTGTGCCATCGCAGTTAAACTGCATTCTGACAATCCCCTGCACAATACATATAGTAATATTGCGTAAATAGTAGCCTTCGATGTCCCGCAGTTTTTTTACCGTGGTTAATATTTTGGAAATATTTTCAGGCTCCAGAGGTTGCCACTTTTTTGAACGGCGATTTAAAATATTTTGCCAGTAGCTGGGTATTTTTTGATAATGTTCACTTGCACGCAGGGCAGCATATAACTCGCGCATTAAGGCAATTTTGTCTTCGTAGTTAATTTGTGGAAAATGACGATTGATATACTCTTTATCGGCAATTTTTTCAGCATCATGTATCTCCTGGCGCAGTGGATCAAATACCGAATCGGTACGAATCTCACCGCTATTGAAACCAACAAAAATTCGATAAATGCCACGATTCAACATGATATCTTCAAGATTGGGTTCGAGTTCATCAAACAGGCTGTCAACTTTGCTGTCATACCGCTTTCTTAACGCTGCGCTTTCACGTAAGGACGGGTCGCCTTTAATGCCAATTAATACCTGTTCAGAGTTCAGGCCGGCAGCACTGACAATGCCTTCCTGTAAGATAAGTTTTTCAATTTGATCTTCTTTTGTATTAGCCATGTTTTTTTAAGTGTAGTGGTCGCAATATTGTGATGTTATACAATCCTGATGCAATTATTTGCAGACATGATTGTGATGAATAGTGTTTGCCAACGGATTAATTTGTCTATAATAGCTAACACTGTGTGACAATATGAGGAAATTTCCAGCTGTAAAATATAAATTATATTACTGTTGTTTGTAATTGTTTGATTATGAAGGATTAACTGGTTAAAAATATTATGTATGAAGCGTTTTACGGTTTCAAGGAAAAACCGTTTTCAATGTTGCCCGACCCGGGTTTTCTTTTTTTAAGTAAAAAACATCAGATGGCGATGACTCTGCTTGAGTACGGGCTGGTGAATCATGTCGGGTTCTGTGTTATCAGTGGTGAACCGGGTGCGGGTAAAACAACCATTTTACGCGCTCTGTTAGATCGTGTTCCTATTGATGTTACCGTGGGCTTAATTACCAATACCCATCAGACATTTGGTGGTTTGCTCGACTGGATACTGTCGGCGTTTGGTTTGCATAAGGGGAGCTTAACCCAGGTTGAAATGCATCAGATCTTCATGGAATTTTTGATTGAAGAATATGCTAACAAACGTACTGTGCTGTTAATTGTTGATGAAGCGCAAAATATGAAGGAGGGTGCACTGGAAGAGCTCCGTATGTTGTCCAATATTAATACGGAAAAAGATCAGTTGCTGCAGGTCATCCTTTCCGGTCAGCCAGCATTAAAAGAAATGCTGCGCAAACCTGAGCTGATGCAGTTTGCCCAACGCATTGCCGTCGATTATCACCTTGAAACACTCAGCGCAATCGAGACCTGTGGTTATATTCAGCATCGACTGGTAACAGCGGGTGCTCAGCGAAATATATTCACGCCAGCCGCCTGTGAGCGTATCCATTGTTACAGTGGTGGCACGCCGCGATTAATTAATCTGTTATGCGAGACCGTGCTGGTTTATGGTTTTGCTGATCAGCAGGACACGATTGATGTCGACCTGGTTGATGAGATGGTAGTGGAACGGATGAAAGACAGTGTCGTGCCCATCGTTAATCGTAACGCTGCTAAAAAAGGCAACAAAGCAGCCGCCCTGGCGCTGGAAAAAGATTTTCCCTGGATTAAACCGAAAACCGAGGCACAGGATGTAACTTCCGGGACAATAATTTCATTAGATAAAGAGTCACAAAAAACCGAACAGGAAAAACAATCAGCTGCGATAGCTGCTGATGAGCCTGAGGTGAAACAGTCAGCCACGATCCTTGTTGATGAACCTGAGGTAAGGCAGTCAGCCAAAACCCTTGCTGATGAGCCTGTGATAAAGCCGCCAGATACAATCCCTGTTGACGAATCTGTGGTAAAACAATCGGTTGTAGAGACTGTTGTGGTTGAAAAAAAAGCATCCACTGTAAGTGAAAAAAAAGTAGAAGCTTATAAGCATGTAAGGAAAAGGAGAAGAAGGAAAGTTAATTTAGTCGGGCGGTTTATTGGATACGTTGTGTTAGCAGGAGTAATGGCTATAGTCTTTATTATGTTTGTGTGGGCATTAAGTGCTGAAACAAATAATAATAAAATGATTGATGCCGCAACAACAAAAGCTGAGCAAGTAACGCGCAAAGCTGAAGAGTTGATGGAAGAAAGATTTTGATTGAAATGCGTATCGAAGAAGAAAGACGGTTAGGGAGACAGCAGGAAGTCCGTCGTTTAGAGCGCGAGTGGCTGCAGAAGAAGTTACTCAGTGAACAGACAGAAGCGCTTCGCGCTGAGTAGTGGTTATCTGCCATGCTTAATGTCATGCTGAAAGAGTCATTGCTTGATACGCTGGTAAGTCACTTTTTATGGTTGAATGTTTCACCTGTGTTATCTGCGGGGTTTTGTACGGTTTCTTCATCAGGAAATAATGTTTTTAAATCGGCCATGGTTAAGGTATCTCCTTTTTTATCATATTGATCCCAGATCATCTCCCAGCGTTTATCGTTAAAATAAAAGCCAGTAGGCAGCAAACAAACAACCTTTTGATTAAGGTCGGTAATAATTTTTGGTTCGATTAATTTTCCTGCTGACATGTTAAATTACCTGGTGCGCATACAATAATTGTGTAGTTTACCGGACTTTTACTAAAGGGCATCGCTTGTATCTTAAATTAATAGTTCTAGATACAAGAGATGCCCTATATCTAATAAGGCAGGGTAGTCTTCGAATAAACCCCTGCGTTTTGTCTGTTTCCTTTGGTGCTAAAATGCTGTAAAAAGTACATTTATGGTTTAAACGGTTTTACATATGTCAGGCAAGAAACAACTAGATGATCTGTTAATAGACAGCTCGTCACCCGAACAGTCAAAAGAAGATATCCAGAAATACCTGGATAAAAAACAGGCGATGTATGATGCGCTTGAAGCCAATGCTGCGCCTGAGGATCGCGCGCGTTTGCAGCTTGATGTTGCAGAAGCGTTGATTGGCATGGGGCGTGCTGATGAATCCTGGGAAAAAGCACGCAGCGCGCTGGATACGTTTGTTGAGCTGGAGTTGTGGCAGGATGCGGTTGAAAGCTGTGATGTGCTATACCAAAGCGCACAGCCGGCATCGCTGGTTGCACTGGCACATGGTGTCTGGCTATCGGTAAGTTACCCGGTTGAGCCGACATTAACGGTAAATATGTTGAGTTATGTGGTGGATGAAACGCCGGCAAAAGCCGATGGTGCTGCCATTGCTGCCGTTACGGCACATTATGTTGCCGATGTGCGTGCTGACAAAGACAAACATAAAAGCCTGACCTTTTTAACTAAACAAATGTTGGCTAATGTAGCAAAAGGGCATTCCGATGTAGATGATCAGGAAGGCTTGAGTGCATGGATGGAACGCCTGGAGTTATTGGATCCCGATGTTTTCCTGCCACGTTTGTCACTGGTGCTTGGTGCAATTGTACCGCCCGACCAGTGGTGGTTTGATCGTGACGCACTGAGAAAGAAGATTCCTCAGTAGTTTGGGTTTGTTTTAATCAGAAAGTTGTAAGGGAGTGTTTTCGGTCATAAAGAGAAGTTGGAAGTTATCAGTTGGCAGTTTGCAGTTAAAAACAAAAGCACTTAAAAGCCGCGATCTGCCTGGCAAAAACACTGGTTTTGCTTTTACTGCCAACTGATAACTGCAAGCTGCCAACTTCTCTTAAGTGTCGTAAGCCATTGTTCGTAATATGAACTTGCTAGGGTTTGAACTTTTCTTCATCCAGTGACAGTTCACTGGTATCAGGTATTTTTGCTTTTTCTTTTGCTTTGGGGTTTTCGATTATATCGGCTCCGGTTTTTGCCAGAGTAATAGCAGAAATATCGCCAATTTTCTGTGCAACAACCTGCTGCGGGTGATCAAGAACGTTGCTGCCTGGTGCTGCCATAGTTAGGTGGCTAATGTCTTCAATTTCCTGAGCGGCAACATCGACCGGGTTTTCAATGACATCTGCACCGACTTCTGCCATGGATATATCGTTTATATCATCAATCTTTTGTGCAGGAGTTTCAACCGGATTCTCAATCACATCGGCACCAACAGGTGCCAGAGATATGTTGCTAGCATCTGCAGTGGTTTTATTTGTATGAGCTTGTGACTGTTCCCTTGCGCCATCATCCTGTGTTGTTTTGCATGCTTCAATTTTGATAACCAGGCCAACATTCTCTAATGCTGCTTTATATTTATTAGCAGAGCCAGCATTGATGTTTCTTTTTATGACTTTGCGGCCACCAGAAAAATAGGGTACTAGTTTACGGGCATCAGTTTTAAATAGTGTTGCCATATTTTGCATCACCGTTTCTTTATCTTTTCCTGCCTGTAATATGCCGAAAAAGACGACATCAAACAACTCTTCGCTCATCTTCTAAACCTGTACGATATACTTACTATTAGTGTAGACGAAAAGAATTATTATCCATCCTCTCCATCCTTTGGTTCGTTAATCGCACCGCCTTCCTGGCTCTTTGCGAAATACCGTCCGTCCATGGACATAACAGCACATCCCTGTGCTACTACTGATCCGTAAACAGTACATCCTTGTGCCACGGTTCTGTGGGTTAAATAAATTATTTATTCTTATCTTTTGGTTTTATAAATGGCACAACCTGAGAGGTTTTTTTAGGTTCATCTACATAACGCGGTCGTTTGCTCATGCTATCGCCTGCCGCCTCAATAATTTCCTTTTCACGTGAGGTAATGAGTAGGAAGCAATGTTTTACATTCTCAATGGTTTGCGGTTTTAATGGATGCAGACGACCAGGTGGTGGCGTGGTGTCACGCACAACCTCTGATAATACCTTACGCAAAGTGGCGAGGATCTGGTGTTCTTTGGAATGAAATTCTGTACTCATAATGTGGTGTTTTCGTGTGCCTGGGCTATTCGGTATAATAGGGTGCCTGAATTCAAGTCATAAGTGCATGACCTGTTTTTCAAGTTTAACAAATTTAGTGGTAGATTGAGAGTAACCACTCAGCGAAATTTGAGAAAAGGATGCAGGCAATACGCTGAGTAGTTAAGATTGAGACAGGATTTACTATCAGAGATCGCCTTATGCCTTACTATGTATTTAAAATGACCTCTCCTGAAGGAATGGAGCTGGTGAAAAACCTGGAATTAATGGATGACTTTGCATCCTTTCGCGAAGCTAAAAACTTTGCCAAAAGCAAACGTGCTGAGCTGGATAAGGATGATGCGTCGCTGATAAAAGTGATGTTTGCAAAAAATCAGTTGCTTGCTGAAGAGCAATTATTGGCATATCGTGAAAAACCCATTGTAATGGAACATGAGAAATAGAGGTATTTATGTTAAGTAATAATAAAATTGTACGCGCAGCTTCAACCGAAGAATATGTCGATATGATAAAGCAGGCCATTGATGAGACTTTTGATTTACGCCAGGCAATTGAATTTGACGAGGAATTTATGGCAGAAGGGCGTGAACTGGTTGACGAAATTGAGGCAACCCTAAAAGGTGTGTACGAATCAATGAAGGCCGGCAACTATGAATTTTCCACTGGTGATTTGCCTTATATGGCTTCAATGAAAAAATACCATGAAGCAATGGTGCCATTCAGATACCTGTTAAAGCGCATTAACGAGACGCATAACAAAGGGCTGGAGTTAAAAAATACTTAACTGGGAAGGTTCAGAAGTTGCCTGGTTACACACAGATTATCCAGCCTTCCTGTGGATAACTTTGTGGATTAAATTTTATTATTTTTGATAACATTAATTTTAACAAGGATTACTTGATAAACAACGAATAGGTTTTCTCTCATAATATTTAAATAAAATCAATATCTTGCGTGATATTTGTCAGGATGATTTTAATGGAATCATGTGTAACCGATTGTTTTATGTCTTAATGACTATATCTTGCGCCTTGTGCATAACTTAAACACAACAAATTAGTTAGCTGTAAAAAACTTTTTACTTGATTGAATTACATGCATCTTCTTTAGAAACCGCTCTATAAGGCGTATCACGAATTTTATCGTGAACATGCATCCTGTATTTCACAAAATCAGCTGAATCATCAAAATGTAGAAATGGATTTCCGTGGTATTGATCTGCCATTGTTGATGTCGGTGATTGCGGTGCATAATTATGACCGGGATGCAATAGTGTTGACTGCGGTAGTTCGGTTTTTATTCTCTTTAGGGTCTGGAACATTTCTTCAGGATCGCCGCCGGCAAGGTCGCAGCGTCCGCAGCCAAAGACAAATAAGGTATCACCGGCTATCAGGTCGCTACCGATATGGTAACAGGCCGACCCCGGAGTGTGCCCGGGCGTGTGCAAAATGTTGATTTGACTGTCACCAATGTTGATCTGCTCACCACCATGGTGCAGCACAGGTTTACCTGGAGCTGCGCCCCAGAATTTTGCTTCCGGTTTTAATAAATGCACTCTGGCATCGCTATGCTCCAGCGTCTGCTGTAAACCATTGATATGATCATGATGGCTATGAGTAAGCAGAATATCGGTAATTTGAATGCCTTTTGTATCCGCAAAATCAAGCATCTGATCAATTTCCCATGCCGGATCAACAATCGCGGCTGTGTCGGTAGCATGGTCATGAATCAGATAAACGAAATTCTCCATCGGCCCCAGTTCCATGGCATGAATGCTGTAAGGTTTTAGTTCATTTGGCATGTGTTAGTCCCTGGTAGAGTTTGTTGTTTTTGAGTAAGCAGTAAAAACATGGTTATAATCAATTATATTAACATTTCGACCAACAGCAACTGTCATATAAAGGACTTGTCCTTTATATGACAGTTGCTGTTGGTCGAAATGACGGAGCACTAGCATGCAAAGGTTTTTATAAATGTCCGATAAAAGCAGTATCCGGCCAACCATCGGTGTCGGCGTACTAATATGGCGAGAGCAGCAATTGTTACTGGGTAAGCGGCTGGTTAGCAGCAGAGCTGAAAACCAGATTGTTTGCTGGCAGTTTCCGGGTGGGCATCTGGAAAACGATGAGACTGTTATTGAATGTGCGGTGCGCGAGGTGGTCGAAGAAACCGGTTTGCAGGTAAAAGCCTTACGCCATTTAGGCTTTACCAATAAAATGTTTGCCATCGGTCAGCAACCGTATATAACACTACTGGTTTCCTGCGAATATCAATCAGGCGTGGCGCAAACGCTGGAGCCGGATAAGTGTGAGCAGTGGCAGTGGTTTGGTTATCAGAAGCTGCCCGCACCCTTATTTAAACCGATTAGCCTTTTTATGTCACAGTGCGATGACCTGTATGTGCAGCATTGTGCTTCACCTGTGGTAACTGCTCAATAAGTAAAAAAACAGACAACTTCTGTGAGCTACAGCTACAATAAAATAAATATTCACGAAAGGTGTGAGATGGCTCAAAAAAACAAAACAGGCATGTCAGCGCTCTGGGATAGTTCAACATTGTATGGCGAAAGCGCCACCTGGATTGAGTCGATGTACGAGACCTATATCTCTGAGCCCGGTAAGCTTCCCGATAAGTGGCGACTGTATTTTGATGCCATGTCAGATGCAGATTTAGAGCGTGACCTGAGCCTGGTCAGCCGGGTTGAAGCTGGCAGAAAGGATGGTAATGGTGCTGCCATCAATCGTGCAAAGAGCAGTGAACCAGGTCGTGAGATTTCGCCTGGAGAGATGCGTGATTACTTTGTTAATTATGCACAACACAAACATGCTCGTGGATTTGCAGTATTAACCGGTTTCGATCATGAAAAAAAACAGGTACAGGTATTGCAGCTGATTAATGCTTATCGTTTCCGTGGCCATCAGTTGGCAAATCTAAATCCTTTAGGTGGTCGACGTGAAACCGATGTGGCGGAGTTGACGCTGGCATATCACGAGTTAACAGAGCATGATTTGGATACCGTGTTTGAAACCGGCTCACTGGCTGCAACCACCAATTTACCATTAAGAGAAATACACCAGATTATTCAGCAATCTTATTGTGGCACTATTGGCACTGAATATATGCACATAATGGAAACCACAGAAAAACGCTGGATACAGCAACGCCTGGAAACCGCCCGTGGCAATGCCGGTCTCAATGAAATTGAAAAAATCAATATACTGCAACAGTTAACCGATGCCGAAGGTCTGGAGCGATACCTGCATTCAAAATATGTTGGTCAAAAACGCTTTTCACTGGAAGGCGGCGAGTCGCTTATCCCTTTGCTTGATGCCCTGGTACAGTTTGCCGGAGCTAAGAAAATCAAAGAAGTGGTTATTGGCATGGCGCATCGTGGACGTTTGAATGTGCTGGTAAACATCCTGGGTAAAACCCCTGGTGAACTGTTTAGTGAATTTGAAGGTACCAAAGAAGTTAAAGAACTGACCGGTGATGTTAAATATCATCTGGGTTTTTCTTCCGACATGGATACTCCCGGCGGCCCGGTGCATCTGGCGTTAGCATTTAACCCATCACACCTTGAAATTGTTGCCCCCGTGGTTGAAGGTTCGGTGCGTGCCAGGCAATGGCATCGACGTGACCGTGAAGGCAATGAAGTCCTGCCGGTACAGATTCATGGCGATGCGGCTTTTTCAGGGCAGGGAGTGGTCATGGAAACGCTGCAAATGTCGCAGTCACGCGGTTATTTAACGCATGGTACCGTGCACATTATTGTTAATAACCAGATTGGTTTTACAACCAGTGCACAACAGGATGCGCGCTCAACTTATTATTGCACGGATATTGCAAAGATGGT
>CAYQXD010000099.1:0-12391 GCA_964421315.1 uncultured Thiotrichaceae bacterium
AATTGTCAGAATTGACAGAATTAGTGTGTAGTGCTTTTGCGGAAGTCAGGAATTATGGAAGAGCTGGAGTGCGCAAAATCCACCGCCAAACGACTCATCCACAAAATGCGCCTATACCTCGATGCCCCCATCAAATATCATCGTGAGCAAAACGGCTACTATTATGACTACAGCAAAACCGATCATACACATCCATACGAACTCCCAGGCCTCTGGTTTAATACCTCAGAACTCCACGCCTTGCTCACCACCCAGGCGTTGCTGGAAAAAGTAGATCCCGGCATTTACAGCCAGCAACTATCACCACTGAAACAACGCATTCAGACATTGCTTGAACAGACCGGCGAAAAACATGACGAAATTAATAAACGCATACGCATTCTCGCCATTGCACAACGTAAATTTAACAACCACATTTTCCGTCATATCACCACTGCCGTACTACAACGAAAAAAACTAAATATCAGCTACATGGGTAGACAACAAACACAGCCAACACAACGAATCATCTCCCCGCAACGACTCACCCATTATCGTTATAACTGGTACCTGGATACATGGTGTCATCTCAGAAAAGAATTTAGAACCTTCGCCGTCGAACGTATCAGCCACGCCAGTGTTAAAAACGATAAAGCAAAAGAATTCAACGAAAAAGAACTCGATGATTATTTTGCCAGTGCCTTCGGTATTTTTTCAGGCGAAGCCAAACACACCGCAGTACTGCATTTCACCCCGGAACGTGCCCGTTGGGTAGCCGAAGAACAGTGGCATCCAGAACAACAATCACAATGGCTGGAAAACGGTAACTACGAATTACGCATCCCCTATGGCAACCCCACAGAATTGATCATGGATATTCTAAAATATGGTAGTGATGTGGAAGTGATTAAACCGGCTACACTGCGTAACGCTATCAAATCAAAAATACAGGCTATGGCGTTACTGTACGAATGAAGTCATAGTGTGTAATTAACAATGTGCCACTTTGACACGTTGTTGGAGCCGTGCCATACTATTAAATTATCCAGATAGTACTTACACAGAGGCACATATGACACTATCTTCACCACCACGTATAACCGCCAGAGTGGATGCTGACACACAAGATTTATTGTCGCAGGCAACCGCCATTGCCGGTGTCTCCAGCATTAACTCGTTTGTACTCAGTGCCGCAGTTGAAAAAGCACGAAAAATACTACAACGTGAGCAGACATTAAAGCTTAATCAGCAAGATGCAAAACGACTGGTTAATGCTTTAGATGAACCCGCCAAAATCAACAGGCGATTACAGCTGGCTGCCAGTCGTTATAAGGAAAAAACGCAATAATCTGTACTCTGCCAGCTTTAATAAACAGGCAGATAACAGCGCATGGATGCAAATATGAACACAACGCCACTTGATAAAATCCAACATAATCGAAGCCGATTTGATTGCGGTAACAAAGCTCTTAATAATTATTTACGGGTAATGGCGAACCAGCAGTCTGGCAAAAACAATAGCCGAACCTTTGTGCTGGAAGACGATAACAATAAGAACCACATAATCGGCTTTTATACATTAACCATGACCGCAATAGACTTGAGCACACTGCCAGAGAAGTTGCAAAAAAAACACCAGAATACACAGGCAGGCGGTCTAATTGCCAGATTAGCCGTCGATAAACGCTATACAAAACAGGGTTACGGAGAGTGGTTACTCATAGATGCTCTCAAAAAGCTGCTGCACGCAAGCGAAACCGTAGCTTTCCCTATTATCATCGTTGATGCAAAAGACGGAGCCATCCAGTTTTACAAAAAATTTGGATTTACCGCATTCAACAGTCAGCCTAATAAACTATTTATCACCGTTGCTGAAATTCGAGCCGCCTTTCAATAACCAAACAGCGGCTATTTAAAAATCCACAAAAAAATAAACCACAGGCTCACATAATGAGCCACCGCATCAGGATAATGAGAACAAGTACGATAAACGTGCTACGGAAGTTTACTGGCAGGGGAAAATGCTTGGGTATGTACCAAAAAATACCAATATGAGCATCAGCCAAATGATGGATAGAAACGAGCTATTAAACGCATATATAACAAATTGACTCAACTAGATAACCTATGGCAATGTATAACCCTTGCCGTTGAATGGAATAAGGAAAGCAACAATAAAACAGCGTAACCAATAAGGAAAAAATGGAACAACTAACCGACCTAAAAGCCATCCTGCATTCAAAACGTGCCAACATCTATTATTTAGAAATGTGTCGCGTTATGCAAAAAGGTGGGCGCGTGCTTTACCTCACCGAAGAGCAGGCCGAAAAACAGTACTGGAACATTCCCATAGCCAACACCACATGCATCCTGCTTGGTACCGGCACATCCATCACACAGGCAGCGGTAAGAATGCTGGCATCAGCAGGCGTACTCATTGGTTTCAGCGGTGGCGGTGGTACACCCCTGATAGCCGCCAACGAAATTGAATGGTTATCACCACAAAGTGAATACCGGCCCACTGAATATATACAGGGCTGGATGAAATTCTGGTTTGATGAAGAAAAAAGATTACAGGTAGCCAAACAGTTTCAGCAACAACGCATAACCTATCTACAAAACGTCTGGAGTAAAGACCGTGACCTGAAAGCCGAAGGTTTCAACATCAGCGACACCAACATACAACAGGCACTGGACAACTTTTCAGCCAAAATAGAACATTGTCATAATGTAACAAACCTGCTTGTTATCGAAGCCCAGCTCACCAAAAGCCTGTACAAAATAGCCGCCAACAACACCAAACAAACCGATTTCGTTCGCCAGCACGACAGTGTAGACAACGCCAATGCCTTTCTTAATCACGGCAATTACCTCGCCTACGGACTTGCTGCCAGCACACTATGGGTACTCGGCATTCCCCATGGGTTCGCCGTCATGCACGGCAAGACCAGAAGAGGCGCATTAGTATTTGACGTGGCCGACCTGATAAAAGATACCCTTATACTGCCCTGGGCATTTATTTGCGCTAAAGAAGGCGCAAGCGAACAGGAATTTCGCCAACAGTGCCTGCAAAACTTCACCAAACATAAAGCGCTGGATTTTATGTTTGAACAGGTGAAGACTATTGCGCTGCAACAACGTGAAACAACAGGGAATTGTAAAAATGAACACTGATATGACATTATTTGAAAACTATCAAATACGCCGCGTTTATGATGAAGAAGCTGAAATCTGGTGGTTTTCAGTAATTGACATTGTGCAGGTACTGACTCAACAAGCAGATTATCAAACTGCAAGGAAGTACTGGAACAAACTAAAACAACGCCTTAGCAAAGAGGGTAGTCAACTGGTGACAAATTGTCACCAGTTGAAAATGACAGCAACCGATGGTAAGCAACGCCTTACAGACGCTGCTACCGCTGAAACCTTACTTCGCCTTGTGCAAAGCATCCCCAGCCCTAAAGCAGAACCTATTAAACTCTGGTTAGCCAAAGTTGGTTATGAACGTATGCAGGAAATGGCAGACCCAGCAATGTCACTCAATCGTGCCAGAGAAACCTGGCAAAAACACGGTCGCAGCAAGAAATGGATTCAACAACGTATGATGGGGCAGGAAACACGCAATAAACTCACTGATTACTGGAGCAATCACGATATTAAGCAGGGTGAAGAATTTGCTATTCTCACTAACATTATTCATCAGGAATGGACCGGCATTAATATAAAAAACCACAAGTCACTAAAAGGACTAAAAACCCAGAACCTACGTGACCACATGAGTGAAGCTGAGCTAATTTTTACCGCACTAGCAGAACTATCCACCCGACAAATAGCAGAAACTGAAACAGCAACAGGCATGGAAGAAAATACAACGGTGGCTAAAACAGGTGGCGGCATTGCAAAAAAAGCACGAAAAGAACTGGAGGCTAAAACAGGAAGAAAAGTCATTAGTGCTGATAACTACTTACCAGAAGATGGTAAAAAACATATCAAAAAAGGAAAAGGTAAAACCAGATGATGGTCACCTTCGTAGCCCAGTGCGAAAAGAAAGCACTCAATAAAACTCGACGAGTTTTAGATGCATTCGCCAACCGTATTGGTAACCGAACCTGGCAGACGGTTATTACTAATGAAGGATTGCAGGCGGTAAAGAAATTACTGCGAAAAACGGCGACTAAGAATACGGCGGTGAGTTGTCACTGGATTCGTAGTCGAAGTAGGAGTGATTTTTTGTGGGTGGTGGGGAGTAAGGATGAATTTAATGATGCGGGTGTTGTGCCTGTGAATTATACACAGCAGGATAATTACAATAATTATAATGAAGAAGACTGGCAGTTCTTACCTGTTATTGACGCTATTACTGTATTTTCTGCCTTGTTGCATGACTTCGGGAAATTAACCGATTTATTTCAAAATAAGTTAAAAGGAAAGAATAAAACTCAAAGTGACCCGCTTAGACACGAATGGATATCACTACTCTTTTTAGTTGCTATTGTGGATAATAAAAGTGATGAGGAGTGGCTGAATGCCATGATCAGTGATGAGATACATAGCGATATTTCAAAACTGAAAATAATAAATATTACAAACCCATTAAAGAACTTGCCGCCTGTAGCCAGTATGGTTGCGTGGCTAATACTGACACATCATAAACTTCCTGTTTTGAAAGAAGGATATAAAGATAAAGAAATCAATCTATCAGAACTTTTTGATCATATTTCTCCATCATGGGGTTATGAAAATAAGAAAGAAGAAGTGGCTTTTACTGAATGGTTTAAATATGCAGAATTGCCCAGCAAGTCAGTAGATTGGCAACAAGAAATGAAAAGTCATGCGATTAAATTAAAAAATCTCTTGCCGAAAATAGAGAAGATTTTTAACTCGCAATCACGAAGACCAATATTGACGTACGCTCGAATGTGTTTAATGTTAGCTGATCACTATTATTCATCACAAGATAAAGACCCGAATTGGCGCAGTAGTATCAAACTGTTTGCCAATACGGACTACCATAGAAAGTTAAAACAACAACTGGATGAACATCTGGTTGGAGTTGCCAAACAAGCAAAAGTTAATATAGACAAGTTGCCGCAGTTTGAGGCTGTCTTCAATAAGAATATCCGTGTCATAGGCAACAAGAAAATCAACAGAAAAAGCCCAAAAGATTACAAATGGCAAGATAATGCCGTGAGTGGTATAAAAAAATGGAAACGTGACGAAAAGGAATTAGATAAAAACCAGTTTGGTTTCTTTGCCGTCAATATGGCTTCTACTGGCAAGGGAAAAACCTTTGCAAATGCAAAAATTATGCAGTCGCTTTCAGCTAATGAAGAAAGTCTAAGATATATTCTTGCGCTCGGGCTTAGAACATTGACCTTGCAAACAGGTGATGAATATAGAGAAAAAATTAAACTCAAAGATGATGAGTTAGCTGTACTCATAGGCTCTAAAGCCATTATCGAATTACATCAACAAAAAAATGAAACTGGCTCTGAGTCAAGTACCAGCCTTTTAGATAATGAGCTGGTGTTTACTAAAGACTTTCCAGAGCAAGGCTTAGATACCGTTCTTAAAAGCACAAAGGACAGACAGTTTTTATACGCTCCAGTGCTTACATGTACCATCGATCATATTATACAGGCAACTGAGGTTATGCGTGGTGGGCGACATATTTTACCTACTATCCGCCTTATGTCGTCTGATTTAGTGATTGATGAAATTGACGATTTTGATAATGCCGACTTAATCGCAATAGGAAGATTAATCCATACGGCAGGAATGCTAGGCAGAAAGGTGATGATTTCATCCGCCACAATCCCACCTGATTTGGCAGAAGGATACTTTAATGTTTATCAATATGGGTGGGATATTTTTGCAAAAATGCGCGGCAAAAAGCTCTCGGTTGGTTGTGCTTGGATTGATGAATTCAAAACCCGGGTAAGCTTAATTAATAATATAGATAGTTATAAAAAAGCACATGACAAGTTTATTGATAAACGCATAACAAATCTTGCTACACAACCCGTTAAACGTAAAGTCAATATTGCCCAATGCAGTACTCAGGTAAGTGAGTATTTTGAAGCCATTAAACAGGCTGTATTAGAAAAGCATAAACATCATAATTTTGCTGATACTAATACCAGTAAAACCATCAGTATTGGTGTAGTGAGAATGGCGAATATAGATCCATGTGTAAGCTTTACCCGCTACTTATTAAATAACAATTTAGCAGAAAATACTGAGATTAAAGCAATGGCTTATCACTCTAGACAAGTATTGTTAATGCGTCATAGCCAGGAGAAATACTTAGATAAAATATTAAAACGAAAAGATGGTGATGAGCATATCTTAGATGATGAAGTTATCAGAAACCATATTGATGACTCAAAAGCTAAAAATATCATATTTGTTTTGATAGCTACACCGGTAGAGGAAGTAGGGCGAGACCATGATTTTGATTGGGCGGTGATAGAGCCATCTTCTTATCGTTCATTTATTCAACTGGCAGGTCGAGTGCTAAGGCATAGGAATATAGAAATTACAGAACCCAATATTGCTATTATGAAGTACAACTACCGGGCATTAAAAACGGGAGGTAAAAAAATCGCGTTTAAATGGCCGGGTTATCAAAATCATAAAGATGATTTAACAAGCTATGACCTGGACAAATTGGTGAACACTAAAGAATTGGCTGAGAATTTAGATGCTACTAATAGAATAAAACAAACTAAATCATCTGAACTAGCAACCCTGGAACACAAGGTTATCCATCAATTATTAACAAACTATGAATCAAAAGGTCCTGAGTCCATGCAAGGTTGGTTAGATAGTGATTGGTGGTTAACGGGACTCCCGCAGCAATATGTGAGATTTAGAGAGCGTAGTCAAGATTTAACCGTCTTTTTAACAGGTGATAATTGTCTGCTTGAAAAAGGAGATAGAGGACAAGATGCAGTTCCTGTCGCAAAAGATAGTGTTAAATTTGATACGCAAGAATTGCAGAATTTATGGTTAATCAGAGACTACAAAGCTTTGTTAATAGACCAGGCAAGAAAATCCAATTTAGATATAGAAAAAACAGAATTGATATATGGTGAGTTAAATATACCTACTTATGGAAAGCCCCTCAAGCCAGATATGTTTGTATATAACGAGCAGTTGGGGCTTACCAAAAAATAGCTGCCTGTGCGGCAGTAAACATAACATGTTGATATTTAAGTATATTGATACACTTTCTAAGCTGCTTTTCAGCAGTTATTGTATTATAGCAGAAAAGTTTAAAATATTATTTAAGTTTATAGGTACACGGTACTTTACTTTGTTGTAATTTCTCATTACTATAACCCTATTAAGTCAATGATATTTGTTATTTCGTAATTAACAACACTGCTGAAACTTATTGGATGGTGCGTCTGGTATGCGTAACAGTCATTAGAGGTAGGGTTGCGGTATCTTGGTCGAGTCGCAACCTTATTTTAACATCAATTCAAATAGGAATATTTATGCTGGATAAAGCAATTACTGAATTCTTAGATAACAAGAAGCAGGATTATTTAAAAAAGAATGTTAAATCTGGGGCTTCAGAGGAGGATAAACATAAATTTAGCCAGCAGGCTGAAGAAAAATATGCCCTTGAAAACTGGCTAATAGATGCTTCGACACGCGCTAAACAATTATCTCTTACTTCTCACCCTGCCAAATTTGTACACCCTAATGCTAAAGCAAGTAGTATTATTGTTAACGCTAAACAGGCGAATGATGGTTTGTTACGTTCAGGAAACATAGATGTTGAGCTTGATGTGTTTGGTAACGCGGCAGCGCTTGATGTTGAAAAATTTTTAAGAGTTGAATTGCAGGATAATAAAACGGTTATACAGCATTTAGAGGAAAACTCAGATGACATTAAAAAGCAGTTTGAGACCAGGAATACAAATTATGAAGAGATTAGAAGCGGCTTCATGCAGATCAAGCACTCTGACTTAGAACAGACAAGTGAAAAATTAAAGCAAGTTTATATTCCTGTAAAAGATGATTACCACTTACTGTCTATCCTTAATGCTTCTGGCATTATTTATAAGTTAAAGCAACGTGTTAATAATTTACGTTTTTCTGAAGAAAATAAAATATTAAGAGAAGAACTGAAAAAAGCAAAACCTGCGGAAATAAATGGCAAAATTATAGAATTATACGATTTAACTTCTGTTTGTTATGGTGGAACAAAGCCACAAAACATCAGCACCTTAAATAATCAAAATGGTGGAGTTAGCTATCTGTTGTCATCAATGCCGCCAATTCTAGAAAAGCGCCAAATACAACCACCCAAAAATGATTTTTTTGATGATTGCTTGTGGATAGGACTATTTAAAAGAGACTTTAAGCAGTTTCACGAGGTTTTAAGTTGGCGTAAAAATAATAAAGAAATTAGAGATATGCGTGATGGTGTTGTTCTTAACTCAATCACTAAACTTAAAAGGCTGGTAGAAAATATTCGAGAGATTAATACAGGTTGGTCTAATAGCGAAACATACGACGGCTTGGCGCTTTGGCAAAAAATTTGGCTAGATAATCAATATGCTGAAATCCGTGATGATAAAGAACAGAGTCAAGACTATTCGAATAAAGCACAAAGCTATTTTGCTAACTGGTTTATTGGTAATTACAAACACACTACAAAAGATAACAAACTATTAGGGGATGACGATATAGAGCAAATTAAGAAAATCCTTAAAGAAGAGCAGGATTTATTACAATGAAAGATATATTGCTCATTCCCAATATAAAAATTCATAATGCCAATGCTTTATCCAGTCCATATACAGTCGGTTTTCCAGCAATGACGGCATGGCTTGGTTTTATGCATGCACTTGAGCGAAAGTTAAAAACAAGTGAATTTTGTGAGGTCAAATTTAAAGGCTTAATTGTCAGTTGTCTGGATATGAATTTGCAAACCTACAAAGGCAAAGGTGATTATGTTCATTCAATTAAAGCAACGAGTAACCCACTAGACAAATCAGGTAAAAGACCTTCTTTTATTGAAGAAGCACGCTGTAATCTGGAAGTTACGCTGGCAATAGAATGTGAAATAGGGGTGATTGATTATGAAAAATTTACCCGACTGATAGATAACAAACTCCATACCATGAAAATTGCCAGTGGAGATATTATGAGCTTTAAGCCAAGTCAACATAAAGAAGTGGATAACCATAATCCCAGAGAGCTTACAAAATATCTAATGCCAGGTTTTTGCCTGGTTACTCGACAAGACCTAATGAAGCAATCAATGATTGAAGGCAAAGATGCCATCGATGCCATGCTTGACTACCTAATAACGACCACTGATATTAATGTCGATGAAAACCATAAAGTAACAAAAAGCAAAGCAAATAAAAAAGAAAAAGGCTGGATTGTTCCTATTGCCATTGGTTATCAAGGAATCAGTGAAATAGGTCAGTTAAAAAATACCCGTGATGAAATCACTCCGCACCGTTTTGCAGAAAGCGTGGTGACACTGGGTGAATTTAAAATGCCCTATCACTTTGAAAATATAGATGAAATGATTTGGCGTTATCAGGAATATCAAGGTGATGATCTATACCTTTGTCAAAATAATTATTCAATAAAAAATCAGGAAAGTAAATTATGAGTAAGATACCAGCATCTGTTTTAGCATTTGAAAAAAAATTAGTTCCCTCTGATGGGTTAATGTATGGCACAACCTGGGAAAATAGAAACAACCAGACTGAACCATTAAAGTTACAGGAAAAATCGGTACGGGGCACAATATCAAACCGTCTTAAAAAATCAGAAGAAGGAAAGATAGATGCAAAAATAGAAAGTGCAAATTTACAAACTGTAGATAGCTGTGCACTAACACCTGAACAGGACACCTTAAAACTAAACTTCACATTAAAAGTATTAGGTGGTGTAGAAACCCCATCTGCTTGTAACCACGAAGGTTTTAATCAAACGTATTCCAAAGCTGTTACCGCATATATTGCTGAACATGGTTTTAAAGAACTAGCGCGCCGTTATGCAAGTAACCTGGCAAATGGACGTTTCTTTTGGCGAAATAGGATAGGAAGCGAAAATGTTGAAGTGCAAATTAGTGTTTTAAACAACGATATTTCAAAAAATTGGGTATTCAATAGTCTTGATTTTAATACACAAAATTTTGAAGACCAATCTAGTGATGTAACCGAGCTTGCAGGGCTGATTGCAAAAACCTTATCTGGTGAAAATGAATTTTTGTTATTAGAAATAAATGCTTTCGCAAAGGTTGGCAAGTCACAAGATGTTTACCCTAGTGAAGAGTTGGTGCTTGATAAAAACAATAGTAAAGAGAAGAAAAGCAAAATTCTATATGATGTAAATCACGTTGCTGCAATGCATTCTCAAAAAATAGGCAACGCGATTCGTACTATTGACACATGGTATCCTGAATTCATAAACCATCAAAGACCAATATCTATTGATCCCTATGGCGCAGTAACCAACCTTGGCAGAGCATATCGCCAACCCAAAGAAAAAAAGGACTTTTTCTCATTGTTTGACCGGTTCTCTCAGGGAGAAAAGCTGGACTTATTGGAAGAAGAACACTTTGTTATGGCTGTTTTAGTTCGAGGCGGGGTGTTTGGAGAAAAACAATAATGGAATATTATCTCGACCTAAAGATAGTACCTGATGAAGAAGTGCCGGTGTATTTCATCCGAAATAAGATATACACAAAACTCCACAAAGCCCTGTTTACTCTTAACGCCACTGACATTGCCGTAAGTTTTCCTAGCTACACAGCTAAATTAGGCAATGTTATTCGCATACATGGCAATCAAAACAGGCTTTCTGAACTACAGGCAATGAATTGGTCTGGTAGTTTAAGCGGCTACTGTGAAATATCAGAAATTCTGCCTGTTCCAGATAATGCCAAACATCGAACAATATCACGCAAACAATCCAATATGACACAGGCAAAGCTGAGGCGTTTAATCAAACGCGGTTCGATTAGCACTGACGAGGCGAAGCAGTACCGGGCTAAAATGTTTTCACAAAGCCTTGATAACCCTTACCTTGAATTAGAAAGCACATCTAATGGTAATAAACACAGACGTTATCTTGAATTTGGTCAATTATCGGATAATGCTATAGTCGGTGAGTTTGATCAATTTGGTTTAAGTAAAACAGCGACCGTCCCCTGGTTTTAAATTAGAAACAAAGGAATGTGTAAAAGATGAAAGCAAAACTTCAGGTTCTGGAACAGGGGGTATCGACTTATGATGCTGATGGTATGGAGTATATTTGTATTACGGACATTGCAAGATATAAAAATTCCGACAGAACCGATGACATAATAAGAAACTGGTTACGCAATAGAAATACGATTGAATTTCTTGGGATTTGGGAGCAGCTAAACAACCCAGATTTTAAACCCGTCGAATTCGACGGGTTTAAAAAACTTGCTGGATTAAACAGCTTCACCCCTCACACCTAAGAAATGGATAGAAAAAACGGCAGCTATTGGCATCATATCCAAAGCAGGTCGATATGGTGGAACCTATGCCCAAAAAGACATAGCCTTTGAATTTGCCAGTTGGATATCCGTTGAATTCAAGTTGTACTTGATCAAGGAGTTTCAACGCCTGAAAGAACAGGAGTTCCAGCAATTGGGCTGGGATATCAGGCGCAACCTGGCAAAGGTCAATTATTTGATTCACACAGATGCCATTAAAGAAAACCTGATACCTGAAACACTAACACCAGGCCAGATAAATTTTGTCTATGCCAGCGAAGCAGATCTGCTAAATGTCGCATTGTTTGGTGTCACTGCGAAACAATGGCGAGAAATGAATCCAGACCAAAAGTGTAATATGCGAGATCATGCGAATGTTCATCAACTGGTCTGCCTGGCAAATCTTGAGTCAATGAACGCACACCTCATCAAACAAGGTCTAAGCCAGTCAGAAAGATTAAAAGGACTCAACGAGTTAGCAATTGATCAGATGCGGGTATTAATAAAGTCCGGCACAGATAATCAGTTGTTACCCTGATTCAAGGTATTCGTGACAAGAAGCACAAAGGCTACCGTTCTCTAGTTTTATAAACAAAGCTACTTTTTGATGGAGTATATTGAATGTTTTACGGACAGGCATATGCTTTACATTTGTCTGTCCGCTATTATATCTATGTCAGACATGGGTTATTAATGAGAGGCTATTATGTGAGTCGTTTCTATTTTAAAAAATGGAAAAAACCAGGCAGTAAGAATCCCAAAAGACATGGAGTTTGAGGGTATCAGTGAGCTGGAAATCATTAAGGAAGGAGATACCATCATCCTGCGTCCAGGTCGACCAGACTGGTTATCTATTATTGGTACTGAAAAAGCAGATGATGATTTTCTGTCGGATCGTCCAGATATAAT
>CAYQXD010000100.1:0-12324 GCA_964421315.1 uncultured Thiotrichaceae bacterium
AAAAACAGAAAAATAAAATGTTTGCTTTTTTCGCGTCTTTTGCGTTCTTCGCGGAGTAGTGGCACACGGAAGTGCCGTTTACGAACCAAAGGATGGACTAATGTTTTATAAGTTTTTGACTGTCCGCTAAGTGTGGCGGCCGGAAGCACGCTTTCACGTACAAAAATGCTTTATTCAAATACCACCGTGCGGTTTTCATAAACCAGCAAATCATGATGCACATGGTGACGTACCGCACGAGCAAGTACGATTTTTTCCAGATCGCGTCCGATACGCACCATATCTTCTATCGAATCTTTATGGCTGACATGCACCACATCCTGTTCAATAATCGGACCGGCATCTAGTTCTGCAGTAACGTAATGACTGGTCGCACCGATGATTTTTACCCCGCGCTGGTATGCGCTGTGATAAGGGCGACCACCGGGAAAAGCGGGCAGGAATGAGTGATGAATATTGATAATTTTTTGCGGATAATGTTTTACAAAATCATCGCTTAAAATCTGCATATATCGGGCTAGTACAATAAATTTGATATTATGTTGCTGTAATAATTGTTGCTGCTTTTCTTCCTGCTGTTTTTTATTTTCTTTGTTTATTGAAATACGGTGAAATTCAATATCCAGTCGCTCCGATGCTTTTTGTAAATCTTTATGGTTACTGATAATTAGCGGTATTTCAACATTGAGCTCGCCACACTCGTAACGTGCTAACAAATCGTAAAAACAATGTGACATTTTTGATACAAACAATGCCATGCGTTGTTTTGTTTCAGAAAAATGTAATTGAAATGTCATTTGATAACGTATCGCTACCAGTGTCTCAAAATACTCAGCAATTTTGTCAGTTTGAATAGAAAATTTTTCCAGGCTCCACTCGATGCGCATAAAAAACACACCTTGTTCGCTATCAACATGCTGATCCAGATACACAATATTGCCGCCGTTTTTATGTATAAATTCAGTGATGGAAACCACGATGCCTGGTTTATCGGGGCAGTGTATTAATAAAATTGCGGAATTTTTTATTGTGTCGATCATTATTTTTTTAGCTAATTTAATCAGGTTTTCTTTATTTAGCAAATGCTGAAAGAATAAACTTATTTTTTGCCGGTTTTAGTCTGTCACAGCTTTTTTATCTCTTTTTCTTATTTACCAATACAAAAATCAGAAAAAATTCTACCTAACAGATCATCACTACTAAACTCACCGGTAATAGATGACAACACTTGCTGTGCAAGTCGTAATTCTTCAGCCAGTAATTCACCAGCTTTTAACTGATGTAAGTTTTTATCTGCACTTTTTAGGTGTTTTTCAGCATTATTTATTGCATCCAGATGACGACGACGGGCAATGAATTGGCCTTCGCCTTTTTGTTGATAACCTATGCAGTTTTTTAAATGTTGTTTTAACAAGTCTATACCCTCACCGGTTTTTGCTGATAAATAAACTGCTGGTAAACAAACCTGGGTTTTTTTATCTTCTATTATTTTTGATGCCATGCCTTCATTATCAATTTTATTATAAATAATGGTAACACCAATATCTTTAGGTAAGGTTTCTAACAGTGTTTTATCATCATCCTTTATATCAACAACAAATAAAATACGGTCGGCTTTTTCTATCATTTGTTTTGCACGTTTTACACCTTCACGTTCTACAATGTCATCACTGTCACGTAATCCTGCAGTATCTATTATGTGTAAAGGTAAACCATCTATTTGAATATGTTCACGTAAAATATCGCGTGTTGTACCTGGAATTTCTGTCACTATTGCCGATTCCTGCCCGGCCAACTGGTTTAGTAAACTTGATTTCCCTGCGTTTGGTTTTCCCGCAATAACAACCGTCATACCTTCTTTTAATAAACGACCCTGTTGCGCAGATTTTTTTACTTGTTCTAATTTTTGTTTTACCGCATCAAGTCTGTTTGCAATGGCATCATCGGCTAAAAAATCAATTTCTTCTTCTGGAAAATCTAAAGCCGATTCAACATAAATTCGCAGTTGTATTAATTCTTCTACTAATTGATGAATGATGGCAGAAAACTCGCCCTGCATTGATCGCATTGCTGCACGTGCTGCCTGTTCACTATCGGCTGCGATTAAATCTGCTATCGCTTCTGCCTGTGCCAGATCAATTTTGTTATTTAAAAATGCACGCTCAGTAAACTCACCTGCACGTGCCGGACGAATATCGTGTTGCAAAATTTCTTTAAGTAGAATATCCAGGACAACCGGTCCACCGTGTGCATGAAGTTCAACAACATCTTCGCCGGTGAAGGAATACGGCTTTTTAAAGTAGAGGGTTAAACCACTATCAATAGTGATTTTATTTGAGCCGGTAAACTTACCGTAATGGGCATAACGCGGTATGGGGCATAATCCGGAAATTATTTTAGCTATCTCAGGAGCTTTGTTGCCTGAGATGCGTATGATACCAACACCACCTTGTCCCGAAGGGGTGGCGATGGCGGCGATGGTATCGTTATTCATGGGAACTACTCAGGTAGATAGTCTGCAGGTGTGAATTTAGGTTGTTTAGTCTGTAGCTATTTAGGTTGATAGTAAAAATATAATACCAACCCCTAACAGACTACAGGCTAAACAACCTGAGTTTTTACTTTTATTCATTCACTATTCTTTTGGTAATCACATACTGCTGTGCGATGGATAAAATATTATTGACCACCCAGTACAACACCAGACCGGATGGGAAAAAGGCAAACATAATGGTAAAAGCAAATGGCATGATGGCAAATATTTTTTGCTGCATAGGGTCTATAGGTGCCGGGTTTAATTTTTGCTGGATATACATAGATATACCCATTAATAATGGCAGAATAAAATAGGGGTCTTTAGCGGTCAGGTTATCCAACCAAAGTACAAATGGTGCATGGCGTAATTCTACACTTTCCAGTAATACCCAATAAAGTGAGATAAAAATCGGCATTTGAATAAGAATAGGAAAACAACCACCCATCGGGTTGATTTTTTCCCGTTTATACATATCCATCATCGCCTTGCTCATTGCCTGGCGATCATCACCGAATTGTTCTTTCATTTTTTGAATGCGCGGGGCGACTTTGCGCATTTTTGCCATGGATTTATAACCCATTTCTGACAATTTATAAAAGGCCAGTTTGACCGTTAAAGTTAAAAAGATAATCGCCCAGCCCCAGTTGCCAAATATTTCATGGAAGAAATTTAATAACCAGAACAAGGGTTTTGCAAAGATGGTTAATATGCCGTAATCAACAGTTAATTCCAGACCTGGTGCGATTTCTTCGAGTTTGTACTGTAGCTTTGGACCAACCACAAATCGAGAACTGATTTCGCCTGTTTGCCCGGCATCTATACTAATTGCTGATGTACGCATGCCTATCGTGTAATGACCATTGAGTCGGTTGTAACGACTAAAAAACAAGTTGTCTTTACCTGTTTCAGGAACCCAGGCACTAAGAAAATAATGCTGAATCATGGCTGCCCAGCCATCTTTTAACTGTAAATTTAAGTTTGATTCTGCAATATCAGAAAAACTGATTTTGTCATATTTTATTTCATCGTTATAAATTACCGCACCGGTGTAAGTATGAATAAACCAGCTAGCATCTTCATCAATAAGCTGTGAGCGCGTGATTTGCATATAATCACTGCCACTCCAGTTTTCCTGACCAGCGCTAATATAATAATTGACATCAACGACATAATCATTACGTTTAAAAATTAAAACTTTTTTAACACTGACTCCGTTATCATTTTCCCAGTAAAGCGGCACTTCAATAATATCTTCACCTTCTGCTAAACGATAAACACTTCGTTCGCTTCGGTAAATCGCATTATGTGATGGCGCAGACCCTTCATTAATTGAAACCAGTCCTGACTGTGCTACATGGTAATTAATATTTGCATCAGTCAGAAATACCAGCTTTTCTTCAGGATTTTTTGCAGTAACAGCATAATCACGTAAAACAACCCGGCGAATATCACCACCTTTGGTATCAATTTCTATCTCAAGAACATCGGTAACCACTTTTATGCGTTCACTGCCAGCTACTGTTTCCTGAACAATTGGTGCTATTGCTTGTTCAGTATTCAGCGATGTTACCGCCTGTGGAATGCTTTCTAGCGAAGGGTTTGTTTGTGTAATTCTTGCTGTTTCTAGAGCAGGTTCAGGTTTTGGGCCATAATCCAGTTGCCATTGTGCCCAGAGCATATAGATAATGAAAAACAGGGTGAAATATAAAAGTACGCGTTGATTCATTTTGTATGTTCCAGAGTTTATTCTTTTATCGATCTTTTTAAGGTAAATGATGTAGGCACAGGATCATGGCCGCCACAATGCCAGGGATGACAACTAAATAGTCTGCGTACAGATAAAATTAAACCGCGGATAATACCAAATCGTTGAAACGCTTCAATAGCGTACTCTGAACAGGTTGGACTATAACGACAACTTGGCGGCAGATAAGGACTAATAACATACTGATAAGCTCTAATTATCAGGGTAATTATCTTTACTATAATTTTGCGCATTTTTTATACAGATGTTGCCAGTGTTGCTTCAACGAATGAAATAACTGCTTATTACTTGCCTGTGAGCATTGTGTACCAGCTAAAATCACATAATCTGCTCTAAATATCTCTTGCGTCAGTCGAAAACTTTCCCTGGAAATTCGTTTCAGCCGATTTCTTTTTACTGCCTGTTTTACTCTTTTCTTAGTAAATGCCATACCCAGGCGCGCATGCTGGCGATTACCTGGTCGTGCTAATACTGTAAAGTAGCGATCAGAAGAGCGCACAGCTTTTTCAAAAACTCGATTATAATCAGATGCTTTTAACAACCTGGCATGTTTTGGTAAACATACCAGAGACATGATTTTTTCCTAACAACTTTTTTATAACGTTTGAAACAACTAGTGGGTACCAGTTATTTGTTAATTCGCCACTACCTAATACTGCTAAATAATTAGAGGTCTGGCTCGGTTAAACTATACAGTCAAACTGTGTCTACCTTTTGCGCGGCGGGCTTTTAATACTCTTCTACCACCAACAGTACGACTGCGGGCACGAAAGCCATGTGTTCTGGCACGTTTTAAACAACTTGGTTGAAATGTTCTTTTCATAACTAAATCCCATGATTATAATATCAAGATCAATGTTTCAGCGAACCGCGCATTTTACGTACTACTGCTACTTTAGTCAAAAATAATTCTAATTTTAACTAATTATTTTTATTGGTCATTTTTTAAACAATCTGGCTTTATACTCCATCCTTCCTGCATCCAGAAATCTACCTTATACGTGTATATGTTTTTAATAGGGAACAGCCGTGTAATCCTGAAACAGTGTGCTATTTCAATATTTTACAACAACACGCCTATTGATACAGTACACACTGAAAAAAGTGTATTTCTAGCTGCAAACCTATTATCTTAATAAATTAAATTTTATCGATCTCTTGTGGATAAGTCAGATTAACAGGTATAGAATTAATCCCCCAAAAAACAAAGAATCGTACATTTATACCTGTCATGATTCACTTAATTTTAGTAAGAGGTTAATCTGCGTGAGCAAAACAATGTGGTCAAATTGCTTACAACGCTTAGAACAGGAACTATCTGACCAGCAGTTAAACACCTGGATCCGACCTCTTCAAGTTATTGAAAATAACAACCAGATCAAGCTGTTAGCTCCTAATCGTTTTGTACTTGACTGGGTTAAAAAAAATTTCCAGGGCAAAATTCAAAATATTTTATCCGATCTCGATCCACAACAAACCACTAAGCTATTTATTGAAATCGGCAGCCAGAATATCCATAGTGATAAACCTGTTGCCGGATCTAATATTAATGCTAATACTCCAAAAACCGCGTCATTTATTACCAGCAACAAACCTAAAGCAAATAATACTTTTGTCGAGCATAATTTAAACCCTTTATTTACCTTTGATAATTTTGTCGAAGGCAAATCCAATCAACTAGCTAAGGCTGCGTCAATGCAGGTCGCAGAAAATCCCGGTAGCGCATATAACCCTTTGTTTTTTTACGGTGGTGTTGGTTTAGGTAAAACCCATTTAATGCACGCAGTGGGTAATATGATACTAAAACATAAACCAGATGCCCGTATCACATATATACACTCCGAACGCTTTGTCGGACATATGGTAAAAGCATTACAACACAATGCTATTGATGCATTTAAACAATATTATCGTTCCCTGGATGCTATTCTAGTTGATGATATTCAATTTTTTGCCGGCAAAGAACGCTCTCAGGAAGAATTTTTTCATACTTTTAATGCCCTGTTAGAAGGGGGCAGTCAAATTATTTTAAGCTGCGACCGTTATCCAAAAGAAGTAGAAGGTCTGGAAGAACGTTTACGCTCACGTTTTGGCTGGGGTTTGCCGGTTTGTATTGAGCCACCTGAATTGGAAACCCGGGTTGCAATTTTGCAGAAAAAAGCCGAAGAAGCGAATATCGATCTACCTAGTGAAGTAGCCTTCTTTATTGCTAAACGAATTCGTTCAAATATTAGAGAACTTGAAGGCGCTTTCCGGCGTGTTATGGCAACAGCAAATTTTACTGGTTTACCGATAACGCTCGATTTTGCTAAAGAAGCTTTACGTGACTTAATTGCATTACAGGAACGTACTATCACAATTGATAATATTCAGAAAGTGGTAGCAGAATACTACAAGATACGTACTTCAGATTTACATTCAAACCGACGTAGTCGTTCAATTACCAGACCAAGACAATTAGCAATGGCTTTATCAAAAGAATTAACCAATCACAGCCTACCAGAAATTGGTGCTGCTTTCGGTGGTCGCGACCATACGACAATTTTACATGGTTGTAGAAAAATCACCTCATTAAGAGAATCGGATAATAGAATTGACGAAGATTATAAAAACCTGATGCGTATATTAAGTCACTAATTAAAATTTCTAAGTTGTTATCAAACGTTTACCCACAACTTATCAAAAGGTATTCGTTAAAAAATAACACCAACACAAAAACTGTGTATAAAATGTGATTTAACTATTAACAAACTGTAATCAAAAAACAATAAAAAACTTATCCACATTTCATTGACAGATAATACGCAGTTAATAAAGCGGTTATAAGTAAAATATAACACAATTAACATATTGATTTATAAGAATTTATTATTATTATCCACAGATGCAGGTGGTACTTAACTATAATAATAAATATATATAAAAAACTAATAATATATACTACCGGGGTAACACCATGAAGTTCCAAATTGAAAAGGAAATACTGCTAAACCCACTTCAGCAGATCATTGGTGCAGTAGAAAAAAAACAAACCATGCCCGCACTTTCAAATGTTTTAATTCGAACATCAGAAAATTCATTAACACTTACCGCCACTGATTTAGAAATTGAACTGGTTAGTCAAATAAATATTATTGTTGATGAACCAGGTGTAATTACTGTCCCTGCTCGAAAACTACTTGATATATGCAAAGCATTACCCAATGAAGCTGTCATCAAATTTATCGTGACAGATAATAAAGCTCATATAAAATCAGGACGTAGTCTTTTTACATTAACCACATTGCCGGCAAATGACTTCCCAGCACTTGATGCAATAAAAAGTATTTACGAATTTGAAATATCTCAAAATACCTTACGTGACATTATTGATAAAACATCTTTTGCTATGGCGCAACAAGATGTACGTTATTACTTAAATGGTTTAATGCTTGAACTAGGTGCAAATTATATACGTGCTGTTGCTACCGATGGTCATCGTCTCGCCTACTGTCAAAAGGAAACTAATGCAGATATTGTTGATATCAAACAGGTGATTTTACCCAGGAAAGGTGTGTTAGAACTTTTACGTCTGTTAGGAGATAGCAAAGACAGTGTAAAAATAACTTTAGGCACTAATCATTTACAGGTTGAATTTGATGGATTTAGATTAACATCAAAACTTATAGATGGACGTTTTCCCGATTATCATCGTGTTATTCCTACTAATGGCGAAAATATTCTCAGTGCTGATCGTGATCAACTTCGCCAGGCATTACTGCGAGCTTCGATTCTTTCAAATGAAAAATATCGAGGCATTCGATTAATATTAAAAAAAGACCTTTTCAAATTACAGGCGCAAAACCCGGATCAGGAGGAAGCTGATATTGAACAGGAGGTAAATTATGATGGTGATGATATAGAAATTGGTTTTAATGTAAATTACATGCTTGATGTACTCAATGTAACTAATTCAGATATTGTCCAGGCTACGTTGAGTGATTCTAACAGTAGTTTTTTATTAACTTATCCTGATCAAACTGATTGTAAGTATGTCATTATGCCCATGCGCTTATAGAATTACCCCCATACTTAACAATATGTTTTTTACATGCGATTAACGCAGCTATCCATAAAAAATTTCAGAAACCTTGCAGATATTCAAATAACTCCGGTTCAAGGTATTAATTTAATTGTTGGTAATAATGCTTCAGGTAAAACCAGTTTACTCGAAGCTATTTATTATTTAAGTCACATCCGTTCTTTTAGGACACAATCTGTAACAGATTTAATTCTTAGGCAAACTCCTTATTTACAACTTGTAGCCAATATATCAACTAGTGATCAACAAACCATCCCCCTGGGTATAAGGCGCAGTCGGAATAAATCTGAAATACGCATCAATAAAAGAACAATAAAACGTGTATCAGATATTGCTGCTCATTTTCCTGTTTTAGCCATTCATCCGGATAGTTACAAATTAATTAGCGGTAGCCCATCACAACGTCGCCAATATTTAGATTGGGGAGTGTTCCACGTGGAACATGGTTTTTTTCAATCCTGGAAGCGATTTAAAAAAGCACTGGCACAACGTAATGCTTCATTAAAATCAAAACATAACACTAGTGTTTGCCAATTATGGAATGACGAAATTCATAATTCAGCACATTATATAGATCATTTAAGACAACAATATTTTACAAATTTAACACCTTATTTTTGTGATTTAATGAAACAGTTTTTTCCTGATGATCAGGTCGATATTGAGTATAAGCGCGGCTGGTCCAGAGATGTTGATTTACTTACACTGTTACAGGATAATCTGCACAAAGAGAGAATGAAAGGGTACACCCAGTATGGGCCACATCGTGCTGATATTATCATTAAAGTAAATGGTCAATCTGCACAAACTTGTATCTCACGAGGACAACAAAAATTACTGGTAGCACTAATGCGTCTTGCTCAGGCAAAACAATTTACAGAATCAATGAAACAAACTTGTGTTTTACTTTATGATGATTTACCTGCTGAACTTGATACTAATCACCGAAAGTTAATCCTATCAGTCCTTTCTAAAATGAATATTCAATTATTTGTCACTGCTATTGAAAAAGACCAAATTAATTTATCTGCATGGGAAATAAAGAAAATGTTCCACGTGGAACATGGCAAGATTAGTTCAGTAGAGTGATTATTAAGTATTGTGTGTAACTACTAAATAAGAAAATATTTTTCCACAGATGAATACAGATACTTTGTTGTTTTCGCGACAGTGAAACTAAAAATAAACGCTTTTATCTGTGTAGATTTGTGGACAATAAGTTCTTTCTTATTGCGAAGTTAACGCCATCACGGAAAAACAGTTTTTTTAACAGATCTCTCTTAGGTATTAGTCGTTGTATAAGTATACGCAGTTATATACTTCTCCATCCTCTCCATCCTTTGGTTCGTTACAAGAAAATTGCTCCTGCATTTTCTATATACCGTCCATCCATGGACATAACAGCACATCCATGTGGCGCTACTCTCAAAAGTATGTGACTGCGAATACTTATGCAACTCTCTATATCAAAGTTAAAGACCTGATATAATGCGATAGTTCAAATAAGTGGTTGAAACATGAGTGTAAAAGCATGAGCGCAACGGATATCTACGATTCATCGAGTATTAAAGTTTTAAAGGGCCTGGATGCGGTTAGAAAACGTCCTGGAATGTATATTGGCGACACAGATGACGGTACCGGTTTACATCATATGGTATTTGAGGTTGTCGATAATTCTATCGATGAAGCCCTCGCTGGCCACTGTGATGAAATCCAGGTAAAAATTCACGCTGATAACTCGGTTACGGTTTCTGATAATGGCCGAGGTATCCCTACTGAATTGCATGAAGAAGAGGGTATGTCAGCTGCCGAAGTTATTCTTACTATTCTACATGCAGGTGGTAAATTTGATGATAACTCCTACAAAGTGTCTGGTGGTTTACATGGTGTAGGCGTTTCTGTGGTGAATGCGTTATCTGCAAAGTTGCAACTCACCATTCAACGCGGCAACAAAATACATCAACAGGAATACCACATGGGTGATCCAGTATCACCCTTAAAAGAAACCGGTGATACTGAAAAAACCGGTACTTCCTTACGCTTCTGGCCCAGTGATACTATTTTCAAAAATATTGAATTTCACTATGATATTTTAAGTAAACGTTTACGTGAGTTGTCATTCCTGAATTCTGGGGTTCGTATTGTGCTGGCTGATGAGCGCAATGACAAAGAAGATGTTTTTGAGTATGAAGGCGGAATACGTTCTTTTGTTAAGCACCTTAATAAAAATAAAACGCCATTGCATCCTTCAGTTTTGTATTTTATTGAAGAAAAAGACAATGTGATTGTCGAAGTTGCTATGCAATGGAATGATTCCTACCAGGAAAACATCTATCCATTTACTAATAATATACCGCAAAAAGATGGTGGCTCACATATTGCTGGTTTTCGTGGCGCCTTAACACGCAGTTTAAATAACTATGTAAATCAGTCGAGTGCTGCAAAAAAAGCTAAAGTTTCAGTTGCAGGTGATGATGCACGAGAAGGTTTAACAGCTGTTGTGTCGGTAAAAGTTCCTGATCCTAAGTTTTCCTCACAAACAAAAGATAAGTTAGTCTCTTCAGAAGTAAAAGGTATTGTTGAATCGTTAGTTACTGAAAAATTACAGGATTTTTTATTAGAAAATCCGACTGATGCCAGAAATATTACTGATAAAATTATTGATGCTGCCAGAGCCAGGGAAGCTGCTAGAAAAGCACGTGAAATAACACGTCGTAAAAGCGCGCTGGATATTGCAGGTTTACCCGGTAAATTAGCAGACTGCCAGGAAAAAGATCCAGCTTTATGTGAAATATATTTAGTGGAAGGGGACTCGGCGGGTGGCTCAGCCAAACAGGGACGTGATCGTAGAACGCAGGCTATATTACCGCTTAAAGGAAAAATACTAAATGTTGAAAAAGCCCGTTTTGATAAAATGCTTGGTTCGGCAGAAATTGGTACATTAATAACTGCGCTTGGCTGTGGTATCGGTAAGGATGAATATAACCCTGATAAACTGCGTTACCACCGAATTATTATCATGACAGATGCGGATGTAGATGGCTCACATATTCGTACATTATTGTTAACCTTCTTTTATCGCCAAATGGGTGAACTGGTTGAACGTGGTCATATTTATATCGCTCAACCACCCTTGTATAAAGTTAAAAAGGGCAAACAGGAAAGATACGTTAAAGATGATGATGAATTGAATAGTTATTTATTACAACAGGCACTAACGGGTGCAAAGTTATTTGTTTCAGCAGACACACCTGCTATTTCAGATACCGCGTTAGAAGAAATAGCACGTAGTTATTTAGTTGCAAAAAATATTATTCAGCGCCTGAGTAGACGCATTGATCGTAATGTTCTGGAACAGATTATTAATATTCATGGCCTGACTAAAGAGTCGTTCAATAATAATGAACAAGTGCAGGAATATGCAGACAATCTATTGAAACTATTAAAAAAATATAAATTATCCGGGATTATTTATAGTGCTGTTGTTAATCAGGATGAAGATAATAATTTAAATATTAAGATAACAAAGCAAATGCATGGTTTAGATCACGATTATGTTCTGGATAATGCTTTTTTTGATTCAACAGATTATAAAAATCTTTCTTCACTGGGAAATAAACTGGATGCTTTGTTAGCGGATGATGCTTATATTGAACGCGGTGAAAAACAAAAGCTGGTAGAAAGCTTTGACCAGGTAATGGACTGGTTATTCAGTGAGGCTAAAAAAGGTCAAAATATTCAACGTTACAAAGGTCTGGGTGAGATGAATCCTGATCAATTATGGGACACCACAATGAATCCTGAAACTCGTCGTATGTTACAGGTCAGAATTGAGGATGCCGTTTCTGCCGATGAAGTATTTACCATGCTAATGGGCGACCAGGTAGAACCCCGTCGTGATTTCATCGAAGCCAATGCTTTATCAGCCAACAATATAGACAC
>CAYQXD010000101.1:0-12293 GCA_964421315.1 uncultured Thiotrichaceae bacterium
CAACCAGATTATCTCTCGCTTCATCAAAGTTATCATTAATAACCAGGTATTCAAATTCAACATAATGCGACATTTCACTGACCGCTTCTCGCATACGTTTATTAATGATGACTTCATCATCCTGGCCACGATTACTCAAGCGCTCGCGCAAAGCGGTAACCGATGGTGGCGCAATGTATATGGACTTACAGTCAACCATCAACTGTCTAATTTGTCGCGCACCCTGCCAGTCGATCTCAAGGATAACATCTTTTCCCTTAAGCAACTGCTGACCAATATGCTGCTTTGATGTGCCGTACATATTACCAAATACCGAGGCCGACTCAAGAAACTCACCCGCATCCACCATTTCTTCAAACTTAGCCTTATCGACAAAGTGGTAGTTCACACCATCTATTTCGCCTTCACGCGGGGAGCGAGTAGTATGTGACACTGAAACCTCAACATCCGAAATCTGCTGCAACATAGCACTGAGCAGCGTGGTTTTACCCGCGCCGGATGCAGCGGAAATTACATATAGGGTGCCTTTTGTCACGGATATAACCTGTTTCTATAAAGCTATTCTATTATTAATTTGAAACGCATTCTAACAAGATTAACTACAAAAAACTTATTTTTAATGACTTCGATGCACAGACAATCGCGCTATATCTTCCAGCAGTGTTTTATATTCTGAATCGGGCAAACAGGCAAGCGCATCAATGGCCAGTTGCGCCTGCGCCTCAGCCATTTCTTCCGCATACAACAAAGCACCTGTTTGTTGAATAATCGCCTGCACCTGGTCGATTTTATCCACACTACCTTTTTCAATGGCCGATTTAATCACCGCCCTCTGTTCAGCCGAACCCTTTTGCATGGCATAGATTAACGGTAGTGTCGGCTTGCCTTCTGCCAGATCATCACCGACATTCTTCCCCATTTCTTCACTGCTTGAACTGTAATCCATGACATCATCTATCAATTGAAAGGCCGTGCCCAGATAGCGACCATAAGCTGCCATCGCCTGCTCTTCTTTTTCATCCCGATTACACAATATCGCACCCAGTTGGGTTGCTGCTTCAAACAAGCGGGCAGTTTTACAATAGATCACTTCCATGTATTTTTCTTCGCTGGTTTCTGCATCATGCACATTCATCAGCTGCATGACTTCACCTTCCGCTATCACATTGGTGGTGGTGGCCAGAATCTGCATTACCCGCATATCATCAACATCCACCATCATTTCAAAGGCGCGCGAGTAGAGAAAATCGCCCACCAGAACACTTGCCGCATTACCAAACAGAGCATTGGCGGTTTCATTGCCACGACGCAAATCGGACTCATCCACCACATCATCGTGCAGCAGCGTGGCGGTATGGATAAACTCAACAATTGCCGCCAGCAGGTGATGCAAATCGCCCTGATAATTAAATATTCTGGCTGAAAGCACCGCCAGCAACGGCCGCAAACGCTTACCGCCTGAATTCACTATATAATGGCTTAACTGATTAACCAGCGCCACATCTGAGCTTAAACGCTGTCGGATAACCTGATCCACTGCCTGCATATCAGGCTGACAACGCTTCATGACATCATCAAAACTGAGTGTTTGCCCTGCTTGTCCGGCATTTTCTTTTATCAAAATAGTTCCGCTTAACCGGCTTTTACGAGCCGTTACATAAAATTTAGGAAAATGAATCCTATGCAGTCAGTAGCCGAAGGTCAAGCAATTCAATAGACAGGCGAAATAACAGAACCTCATTATAATCTTATAATAACGGCAATTCAGACTTGTCAGGATACCTCCAACAACGTATAATTCGCGCCCTTTCTGTAACGATAATTCGGAGAATACCCATGTACGCAGTCATTAGTACTGGTGGGAAACAATACAAACTAGCTCAGGGCGATGTATGTCGCGTTGAAAAACTGGACGCTGAAGAAGGTGCAACTGTCGAAATTGACAAAGTACTGATGATAGCTGATGGCGACAACATTAACATCGGCACACCTTATGTTGACGGCGGTAAAGTCACTGCTACAGTCAAGTCTCATGGTCGCGCTAAAAAAGTTGAAATCATGAAATTCAGACGTCGTAAACACCATCAAAAGAAAACCGGTCATCGCCAGTATTACACTGAAATCGAAGTGACCGCTATTTCTGCCTAGCTCTAATTAAAGAGCCTTTTAGATAGAGGAATTTGAACCATGGCACATAAAAAAGCAGCCGGTAGTACCAGAAACGGACGCGAGTCACAATCCAAACGCCTGGGCGTTAAAAAATTCGGCGGACAGGCAGTCCTTGCCGGCAACATACTTGTTCGTCAACGCGGCACAAAATTCCACGCTGGCGTTAATGTTGGCATGGGCCGAGACCACACTCTGTTTGCCAAAACAGACGGTAACGTGATTTTTGAAACCCGTGGGCCGCTTAACCGCAAGACAATCAGTATTATAAAAGCGGGTGTGGTAGAAGCAAGTGCAGCAGCAAGCTAAACCGTAGACACAACTATGCGGTTAAAAAAAGCCCCGCACGGGGCTTTTTTGTTGCCTGCAAGAACGTAGGTAAGGAACGCGAGCAGGAGCGGAAGCTTTGCCCGCTAAAATCTTCGTGGTGACAGACACAGAAAACTATAATTCATTCAGCGCAATTCTAAGGGCTTGTCAATAAATAACTTGATTATATTGCGCCGAATATCCTTTTGCATTCAAGGCGTGGAAAGGGGCGCATACTCATTGTATGTAACCCTTTGCACAACGCAGAAAGTGAAAGGACAGGCAAGCAAGATGATCAAGTTATTTATTGACAAGCCCTAAGCAACTGATTTTTAAGTTACACTATCACCCATTAAATAATAGAGAGAAACCATGCGTTTTGTCGATGAAGCAACAATAAACGTCATAGCCGGTGACGGTGGAACCGGCGTGGTCAGCTTTCGTCGTGAAAAATATATTCAATTCGGCGGTCCTGATGGTGGTGATGGCGGTGATGGCGGCAGCGTTTACCTTATCGGCGATCATGACATTAACACCCTGGCCGATTTTCGCCATGTCCGCACTTATACCGCCGATTCTGGAATACGTGGCGGCGGCAGCCAAATGACAGGCAGAGGTGGCGACGATTTAACCATCCCCGTGCCGATTGGTACGCTAATTTATGATGACGATATCAACGAACTTATCGGTGACATCACTCGCCACGATCAAAAAATAAAGGTCGCACAAGGCGGTTTTCACGGCCTCGGTAACACCCGCTTTAAAAGCTCCATCAATCAGGCTCCCCGACGATGCTCACCCGGCACCCCTGGAGAGCGTCGCAGCCTGCGCCTCGAATTAAAAGTACTGGCCGATGTTGGCTTGCTGGGTCTGCCCAATGCAGGCAAATCAACCTTTATTCGCTCAGTGTCTGCCGCACGACCCAAGGTCGCTAACTACCCTTTCACTACCTTGTTTCCCAATTTAGGCGTGGTGCGGGTAGGCATGAACCAAAGCTTTGTCATTGCCGACATCCCAGGCATTATCGAAGGCGCATCTGAAGGCGCAGGTTTAGGCATACAGTTTTTAAAACACCTGTCACGCACACAACTGTTATTACACATTATTGACCTCGCTCCTTTTGACGGCACCAATCCAGTTGACGAAGCCAACACCATCGTCACCGAGTTAGATAATTACAGCCAGGAACTCGCCCAAAAACCACGTTGGCTGGTATTAAACAAAGCCGACCTGGTGGATGAGGCTGAGTTAAAAACCCGCAAGCATGACATTATCCAGCGTCTGAACTGGTCAGGACCGGTCTACACCATCTCTGCCATCAGCAAACAAGGAACCGAGCAATTAGTTTTTGACATCATGCAACAACTCGAAATTGACCGCGAACGCGAGCAAGAACTCAGCAGTGAATACACGCAGAACACCGATCCCACTGAGGATTCTGCAGCAGTGGCAGCAGTGGCACAAGGATGTGCCGTTAACGAACCAAAGGATGGACAGGGACGTGCCGCTCACGAACCTAACGATGGACAGCCACAGGACGACGAGAAAAACTAGAATGGCAACGCGCCAGATAGCCACACGCAAAGCCGTTGCCGACTCCTCACGCTGGGTGATAAAAATTGGCAGCTCACTAATCACCGAAAATGGCCAGGGGCTAAACCATCAGGCGATTTCATCCTGGGCTGGGCAAATCACACAACTGCGCGAAGCCGGCAAGGAAATCCTGCTGGTTTCTTCTGGCGCAGTAGCCGAAGGCATGGCACGCATTGGCTGGAAACAGCGGCCTCGTGCCCTGCACGAATTACAGGCAGCAGCAGCACTAGGACAGACGGGTCTGATTCAGCATTTCGAAAGCTGCTTTAAAAAACACAATATACATACCGCACAGATATTGCTAACTCATGAAGACCTAAGCAACCGTCAACGCTACCTCAATGCCCGCAGCACACTTAAAACTTTATTAAAACTCGGTGCTATCCCGATCATCAATGAAAACGATACAGTGGCAACGGATGAAATTCGCTTTGGCGATAACGATACACTGGGCGCACTGGTTTGCAATCTGGTTGAAGCCGACACCCTTATTCTGCTAACTGACCAGCAGGGTCTATTTAACAAAGACCCTCGTTATAACGAAAACGCTGAGTTAATCACCCAATCCCACGCCAACAACCATGATTTATTCGCCATGGCAGGTGAAAGCGGCGCTTTAGGCCAGGGTGGAATGCGAACAAAAATCACCGCCGCACAGCGAGCGGCACGTTCTGGCACGAACACCATTATAGCTTCTGGCGCAGTCGATAATATATTGCAAAAAATCGCTCAGGGTGAAACCATCGGCACCTTACTGACAGCAGACAACGAGCCCCTGTCTGCACGCAAACAATGGCTAGCCAATCAACTAAAAATATCAGGCAAACTCACACTTGATGCTGGTGCCAGTCACGCCATTGCGCAATCAGGCGTTAGCCTGCTGGCGGTTGGCGTTAATAAAATTGAGGGCAGTTTTCAACGCGGTGAGGTGGTTTCTGTTATCAATGATAACGGCAAAGAGATTGCCCGTGGCCTGGTTAATTATGACGCCAAAGAATGCCGGCTAATTAAAGGTAAAAGCAGTGAGAAGTTTGAAAGCATTCTGGGTTATGTTGATGAGGCGGAGTTGATTCATCGGGATAACCTGGTGCTTTTGTAACTATTATTACAGTGTAATCAATTTCCCTTATTACAGTGTAATCAATTTCCCTGTTCATACTCTAATATTCATAAAACCCACAAACAAAAAAAGCGGGCAATACCATTAACCCAGCTTCTTCTTCAATGCAGTAAAAAATTACGCCATTGAACGAATATTGTTATTCATACGGCTCTTATGACGAGCTGCTTTATTAGCATGAATTAAACCTTTGCCTGCAACACGATCAATGACCGGTGCGGCCACTTTATAAGCTGCTTCTGCTGTGACTTTATCACCGGCTTCTATCGCGTAATAAACTCTTTTAATGCAGGTGCGCATCATTGAGCGTACACCAACATTACGTGAACGATGAATTTCTGCCTGTCTGGCGCGTTTTTTTGATTGTGCTGTGTTTGCCACTGTTGTATATGTCCATGGATGGGCGGCCATGACCGCATTATGGCGCAAAGAGCCATGGATGGAGGTGCGATAACCGTCTTGAAAAAAGAGCGCGTATCATGCCTGTTTTCAGCCACTCTGTCAATAAAAATTAGTTCGTTTGTTAGCCCTTATCAGAAATGACGGTGCTAACGGTACTATATTTACGCTTTTTTTGATACAGCGTGTAGGGTGGATAAGCGCTAGCGCATCCACCATGCGCTCAACCACATATAACTGGTGGATACGCTTTGCTTATCCACCCTACAAAACTGTGGCCTCTGTCCGTCCTTTGGTTCGTAAACAGCACATCCCTGTGCTACTGCTGCCAAATAAAGTTAATTCGTTAGCCTGGTAGGCCGTGTTGAGATTACTACAAACCAGCACCCTTTAGAAATTACCGCGTAACAGGTACAATCTCGCAATCAACCAAACTGGAGATCACTCTGAGCACCAAACTACTGCGATCCACCTTTACCGTTGGCGGCATGACGCTGTTATCTCGGATTTTCGGGCTGCTGCGCGATATTACACTGGCAACTTTGTTTGGTGCCAGCGGTGGCACCGATGCCTTTCTGGTTGCTTTCAAAATCCCCAACTTTATGCGCCGCCTGTTTGGTGAAGGCGCATTTTCACTGGCTTTTGTGCCAGTGCTTTCAGAATACCGGGAAAAACACAATAAAGCAGCATTAAAAGACCTGGTTAATCATGTTGCCGGCACACTGGGTGGCTTTCTACTGATACTGTCCATACTGGGCATGATCTTTGCGCCAGCGCTGGTGTACTTATTTGCCCCCGGCTTCGCCAGCAATGCAGGGCAGATGCAACTTACCGCAGATTTATTACGCATTACTTTTCCGTATATCTTTTTTATCGCACTGGTGGCTTTTGCCGGCGGCATTTTAAATAGTTACCACCAGTTTGCGCTACCGGCTTTTACCCCAGTACTGCTGAATATCTGTCTGATTGCTTCTGCGTTTTTTCTTAGCCCCTATTTTGACGAACCGTTAATGGCGCTTGCCTGGGGCGTGGCAATTGCCGGCATCACCCAATTACTGCTGCAATTTCCTGCACTACTAAAACTCGGCCTGATGCCTATCCCGAAAATAAAACGTAACCATGCCGGTGTAAAAAAAATAACCAAACTGATGATCCCGGCCATTTTTGGCTCCTCTGTGGGGCAAATTAATTTATTACTGGACACGGTCATCGCCTCCTTTTTAGTCACCGGCAGTGTTACCTGGTTATATTATTCAGACCGTTTGCTGGAGTTTCCGCTGGGTGTATTAGGCATCGCTATCGCCACCGTGATTTTGCCCACCTTGTCACAACAACACGCTCGCGCATCCACCGAACAATTTAATCAAACCCTGAACTGGGCATTACGGCTGGTGGCACTCATTACCATACCCGCCTGTGCGGGGCTTTTTGTTCTTGCCGGCCCCATCCTGGCCTCGCTGTTTGAATACGGAAAATTCACCGCACATGACACCTATTTTTCCAGTTTAAGTTTAATGGCTTATATGCTGGGATTGCCCGCGTTAATTGCTATCAAAATTCTGGCTCCCGGCTTTTATGCCAGGCAGGATACACGCACACCAGTGCGCATCGGTATTATTGCCATGGTATGCAATATGATTTTAAATATCCTTTTCGTGGTACCACTGGTTTTTATGGACTACCAGGCTCCACACGTTGGCCTCGCCTTAGCCACCAGCTTTTCTGCCTATATCAATGCCATATTGCTGTATCGCGGACTGCGTAAAAAAGCAGTCTTTAAGCCACAAGCTGGCTGGCTCGCCTGGCTTTTTCGTATTATCATTGCCACGCTTGCGATGACTACTGTTATCATATGGTTAAGCCCTGATGCCATGCAATGGAGCCAATGGAACTTTATGCAACGTCTAAGCAACCTTGCACTTATTATATTTCCGGGTATCTTCGTTTATTTTGCTTTACTCTGGCTGCAGGGTCTTCGACCTGATCAACTTAAACAATCAACTTAATCAGCACACCATCAATTAGTATGAAAATTATACGCGGTCTGCATAACTGCCAAAAAATACATCAAAATGGCGTACTCACCATTGGTAATTTCGATGGTCTGCACCTTGGCCATCAAAAAATACTGGAACAGTTACACAGTGAAGCAAACCGGCTGGACACGCACCGTTATTTAATGACCTTTGAGCCACTGCCACGCGAGTATTTCGCCGGCAACATGCCTACTACAGCGTCCACGGCTAGCAGACTGATGAACCGATGTGAAAAAATGCGCGTATTAAGCAGCTTTGATGCCCGTCTTCGCCCTGATTATCTGCTGTTTTTAAACTTTAATCATGCCTTATCAAAAATGACTGCAGTCGAATTCATTGAACAGGTTCTGGTGGGACGACTAAAAATAAAATCACTGATTGTCGGCGATGATTTTCAATTTGGCTGCGACCGCCAGGGTGATTTTGCCTTGCTACAGGCATACGGGGAAAAACATCGGTTTTCTGTGACCAGAATTGAATCTCACTGCATAAAAAATCAGCGAGTCAGCAGCTCATTAATACGCCAGGCATTAATCAATGACCAGCTCAATGATGCCGACCGGATGCTAGGTCGTGCTTACACCATCTGCGGCCATGTAAACTATGGTGACAAACGTGGCCGAACCATTGGTTTTCCGACCGCGAATATTCACTTAAAACGCGCAGAAACACCACTTCATGGCGTATATTCTGTTACCATGCACAGCCAGAAATACGGTGACGTTGCGGGCATTGCCAATCTGGGAAACAGGCCAACCGTCGATGGCACGCGCATTCAACTGGAAGTGCATTTATTTGGCTTTGACCAGTCACTGTATGGTCAACATATATGCGTATCCTTCCAGCACAAAATCCGCAATGAAAAAAAATTCGACTCGTTTGACGAATTAAAACAACAAATTCAGATCGACTGCGGTCAAGCCAGAAAACGGCTTGAAATGAAAAATGAAAAATGAAAAATTTTTGACTTTAGCACAGTTAAGCGCAAGAGCATCCACCTTAAGCAAACAAACCTTTCGTAACTTGCTAAACTTAGCAGATTATACGAAACCCAGCCCACTCTATAAAATGTTTTTCATTTTTCACTTTTCATTTTTCATTTTTCATTGATCCCTATGGACTACAAAACAACACTAAACCTCCCAGCAACCGACTTCCCCATGCGCGGCAACCTTGCCAACCGTGAGCCGGAAATGCTCAAACAATGGCAGCAGACCGGTCTCTATCAAAAAATTCGGGAAGCCTGCGATGGTCGCCCAACCTTTGTTTTGCATGACGGCCCGCCGTATGCCAATGGCGACATCCATATCGGTCACGCGGTCAACAAAATATTAAAAGACATCATTGTTAAAAGTCACACCATTGACGGTTTTGATGCCCGTTATGTGCCAGGCTGGGATTGCCACGGTTTGCCGATTGAGTTAATGGTAGAGAAAAAAATTGGTAAAGCAGGTGTTAAAGTTGATGCCAAAACCTTTCGTGAAAAATGTCGGGAGTACGCAGCCAAACAGGTCGATGGCCAACGACAAGATTTTATTCGTTTAGGTGTTTTAGGTGACTGGGATAAACCTTATCTCACTATGGACTACCAGTTTGAAGCCGATGTTGTTCGCAGCCTGGGGAAAATCATAGAAAAAGGCCACCTGCATCAGGGTAGTAAACCGGTACACTGGTGTCTGGATTGTGGCTCTGCACTGGCCGAAGCGGAAGTTGAGTACCAGGACAAAGAATCCCCTGCCATTGACGTCATATTTACTGCCGTCAATAACAGTGACTTTGAAGCAGCGTTCAATTCAACCGATGCTAAAGGAGTGGGTGAAGGTGACATTGCAGCCGTTATCTGGACCACCACACCGTGGACGCTGCCAGCCAATCAGGCCGTCGCCCTGCACCCCGATTTTACCTACGATCTAATTCAGGTAGAAACTGATCACGGCCCTTTGCGCCTGATTCTTGAAAACACATTAGCGATAAGCGCACTTAAACGTTACGGTTTTGAAAACACGCAACGCCTTGCCAGTTGCCAGGGTCAAGCACTGGAAAACCTGTTACTTAACCACCCTTTTTACGACAAACAGGTTCCCATCATTTTAGGCGATCACGTCACCACCGAAACCGGTACCGGGGCAGTCCATACCGCACCCGGTCACGGCCAGGATGACTTTGTTGTTGGCAATCGCTATCAACTGGAAGTGTATAATCCGGTTGCCGGTAACGGCGTATTTTTACCGGACACTGAATTATTTGCCGGTGTTCATGTTAACAAAGCCAATCCGCAAATTATCGAAGTGCTGAGCGATAATCATGTTTTATTAAAACACGAAAAAATGCAGCACAGTTATCCCTGTTGCTGGCGACATAAAACTCCGATTATTTTCCGCGCCACGCCACAATGGTTTATCAGTATGGAACAGGCCGGATTACGCGAGCTTGCCAATAAAGCCATTAAAGAGACCACCTGGTTACCCGACTGGGGGCAGGCGCGTATCGAAAGCATGGTTAACAACCGCCCTGACTGGTGTATTTCGCGGCAGCGCACCTGGGGTGTACCGATCACCTTATTTGTGCACAAAGAAACCGGGGAATTGCACCCCGATACACCAGCACTAATTGAACAGGTTGCTAAAAAAATTGAACAGCAAGGTATAGAGGCCTGGTTCTCCATGCCAGCGGGCGAGCTACTGGGTGATGAGGCCGAGTTCTACGATAAAACCACAGACACACTCGATGTCTGGTTTGACTCCGGTGTTACCCATGCCTGCGTACTAGGCAAGCGTGACAAACTCACTTTCCCGGCAGATTTATACCTTGAAGGCTCTGACCAGCATCGCGGCTGGTTCCAGTCCTCACTGTTGACCTCAACCGCCATTAATGGTGTTGCGCCCTACAAAAAAGTATTAACCCATGGTTTCACCGTTGATGCGCACGGCAAAAAAATGTCCAAGTCGCTGGGCAATGTGGTTTCGCCGCAAAAAATCGTCGGTACTTTAGGCGCTGATATTTTACGTCTATGGGTTGCCAGCAGCGACTACAGCAATGAGATGACGGTATCGGATGAAATTTTAAAACGTAGCGCCGACTCCTATCGCCGCATCAGAAATACTGCGCGGTTTCTGCTGGCAAATTTAAATGGTTTCGACCCGGCAACGGACAAACTTGAAAACAAAGACCTGCTGGCACTGGATCGCTGGATCATTGCCAAAACGCTGGAGCTGCAAAATGAAATCATCGCCGCTTACAGGGATTTTAATTTCCATGTCATCCACCATAAGCTACAACACTTTTGCACGATTGATTTAGGTGGTTTTTATCTCGACATTATTAAGGATCGACAATACACCACACAAAGCAACAGCATTGCACGTCGCTCTGCACAAACCGCGTTGTATCACATAAGCGAAGCACTATGCCGCTGGATCGCCCCCATCTTAAGCTTCACTGCTGAGGAATTATGGCAGGCCATGCCAGGACAGCGCAGTGATTCGGTACAACTGGAAACCTGGTATCCAGATTTGTTCGAACTCGATACAGATGAAAAAATGAACATGGCTTTCTGGCAAACTATTCTTGAAATTCGCACATGCGTGAGTAAAGAACTGGAAACCTTACGCGCCGATAAAACCATTGGCTCGTCACTTGATGCTGAGGTAATACTTTATGTCGATACTGAATTACAAAACGCACTGGCAACATTAAAAGATGAATTACGTTTTCTACTGATTACGTCAAAAGCCAGCGTAGAAAATAGTAGCGATGCGGATGAGACTTGTGTTGAATCCACCATTGATAGTGGTCAAACCATAAAAATTAAAACCACCGCATCTACAGATACAAAATGCGTGCGCTGCTGGCATCATCGAGAAGACGTTGGCAACAGCGTTGAACACCCGGAACTTTGTGGACGTTGTGTAGAAAACGTAAGCGGCGCTGGGGAATTGCGTTTGTTTGCTTAACAAGAACTCCTTAACCCACATGACCGGATATCTGCTTGTAACAATAAGTGGGGGCGTTTACGGCATCTAACCCGGCAACTGTCATCTCGAACGTTATTTGTGAGAGATCTTATACATCAGTAGTATAAGATACTCTCACAAATAACGTTCGAGATGACAGTGGTTGTTGATCGAAATGGCACCTGGCATTAAACAAGATAAAATAATAATTCAGCTTAAAAATTTACAGGCATCATTCATGAAATGGTTATGGCTAACAGCATTAACAATTTTTCTCGACCAGCTAACAAAAAAAATTGCTGAAGCAGAATTATTGCTGCATCATGCTGTCAATATCTTTCCCGGCCTTAACTTCACCTTAATGTATAACAAAGGCGCGGCATTTAGTTTTTTAAGTGAAGCTGGTGGCTGGCAACGCGTTTTTTTTGTTAGCCTGTCTGCCGCTATTAGTATTTTTCTTTTTTTCTGGTTAAAACAAATCAGCAACGATGAAAAGCAAAAAAACAATACCTTGTTGATGATTGCAATTGCGTTAGTCCTGGGTGGCGCTATTGGCAATTTAATTGATCGTGCAGCAACCGGAGCAGTGGTTGATTTTATTCAGGTCTATTATGCCAATTCTTATTTTCCAACATTTAACATTGCTGATTCGGCGATTACACTTGGTGCCGGGCTGTTAATTGTGGATATGATTTTAGAATACAAACGCGATAAAAA
>CAYQXD010000102.1:0-11735 GCA_964421315.1 uncultured Thiotrichaceae bacterium
TAATGGTTAATGGTTAATGGCTACCGAAAGTCCGTCTGTCATCTCGACCAGCGGGAGAGATCTTATACTACCGCTGTATAATATCTCTCCCGCTGGTCGAGATGACAGACGATCTTTTCGTTGTTCACTATTCATTAACCATTAACCATTAACCATTATCAATTAGTTACTTAATTCACGATGATGAATAGAAACATTGTCGAGTTGTTCTCTAAAGTCATCATGTAATGTTTCGGCGATATAGACTGAGCGGTGCTGTCCGCCGGTGCAGCCTATAGAAACAGTTAAGTAATAGCGGTTTTGCTCGATGAATTTGGGGATGACAAAATTTAAGTAATTTTTGATGTGCTCCAGCATTTGTTGTACGTCTTCCTGGTTTTGCAGAAAGGCGATGACTTCAGGATCCTGTCCGGTTAAAGCACGTAAGTTTGGTTCCCAGTGCGGGTTGGGCAGGCAGCGTACGTCAAACACAAAATCGGAGTCAGCCGGTGCGCCATTTTTAAAACCAAATGAGTGGAACAGTAACGAAAGTTTTGTCTGTTGCCGTTTAACTACGCGTTGTTTGATGTAATTTCTTAATTCATGAATATTGGTATGAGTAGTGTCAATATATAAGTGTGCAGCGGTGGCTACCTCTTTTAATAAATTACGTTCTACTTCAATGGCTTCAGGCAGTGGCAGCCCCTTTTTGGTTAATGGGTGTCGGCGGCGGGTGTCGCTGAAACGTTTTATCAATGTATCGAGTTCAGCCTGGATATAAATTATTTCAATTTCAATTTTTGGTGTCGTGTCACGCTGTTGTATCCATTCAAGGATAGTGCTGAAATCGCGCAGGTCGGCTGCGTCACTGCGAGCATCGATGCCAACAGCGATATTGTCATATAGCTGTATTTTTCGGCTTAAAATCCGGTCGACAAATTGTGGTAGCAGGCCAATGGGTAAGTTATCAACGCAGTAATAATCTTCATCTTCCAGGGTGTGCAATGCGACTGTTTTTCCTGAGCCAGAGAGACCGCTGATGATGATTAATTTCATGTTGGCAGGTTCATTTCAGTTGTCTTGAGTTAGGTTTGTTCCATGTTTATTTGTAACTACTCAGGACGCTGTGAATACATCCATGTACGTTCTACTGCCCGCTACTATTTTAGTGGCCATGTTGCAGAAGCCTGAAAAATCAATGACCTGCATCCTTACTGAGATAATGCGCTGAGTAGTTACGTTTATTTTTCATTGGCAATGGCCTGCTGCTGTAAATCAATAAGTTGTTGACTGGCATCATAGCCACTATGGCGTAATATATGATTACGTACAGCTGCCTCAACAATGACCGAAAGATTTCGTCCGGGGGCGACTGGAATAACAGTGACAGGAATGTCAACATTGAGTATCGTCTGGACTTTGTTGTGGCCTTTTAGTCGGTCAAAAGTATTCTGGTTGCCATTATTCATTTTTTCCATGTGAATAATCAGGCGTAGGTATTTATTGCTTTTTATGGCATCGCCGCCGTACATTTCGCGAATATTGAGTACACCCAGTCCACGCACTTCCATAAAACCCTGTAATAGGCTGGGGCTGCGTCCGTCCAGAATATCGGGGGCTATGCGGGTGAATTCCGGGGCATCATCTGCGACCAGGCGATGGCCACGTGAGATGAGTTCCAGCGCCAGTTCGCTTTTACCGACGCTGCTCTCGCCGGTAATCAATACACCGGTGCCCAGCACTTCCATGAACACGCCATGTAAAATTTCTTTGTTATAAAATAATTTGTGCAGATAATAACGTGCAGTATCAACCACATCATTGCTGGTAGCAGAACAGCTTAAGACAGGTATGTTGTATTTGTTTGCGTATTTGCAGAGTAAATCGGGTACTGGTAAACCATCGGACAGGATGATGGCGACGGTTTTGTTGGTGAACAGCTGCGTCAGTGTGCTGTTTCTAAAGTTTTTATCCAGTGAATCCAGGTAATCACATTCTGTCTTGCCAATGACCTGAATAATGTTGTTGTGGATAAGGTTGAGGTGACCAATGAGTGTGGCGTGCTCGTTGACATCCACGACGTGTAATGGCAGTTTGGGATCCTCTGATCCTGCCACCCATTTTAATTCAATCTTGCTGGCAAGATTGAGGATGATTGATTCAGCAGAAAGGATTTCTTTCATTTCATGTTTTGGTGTTGGGCTGTGTGTTCAGGTTTGATGTGTTTAGGTTGGGTTATATATAATACCGTAATAAAACATAACTGGGGTAAAAAATGCGGATCAGAAGTTACGCTTTGCCGAGCAAACACAAAAAAGCCGGAGTAAGAACTCCGGCTTTTTTGTGATGAGCCTGACCAGCTACTGTTTAATACCAATAACCATACCCAGGTCGTATTCGCTGCCATCTTGTTTAGCGCCATAGAGCCGCATAATTAACAGATTGCTGTCAGCTGAAACAAAGCCTTTCAGGGTGACTGAATGGTTATCCTGATCCGTATAACTCATTGTTAGCGCACCATTAGCCGTAACAGGGCCTACAGTGAAGTCAGCGGTGAATGCATCAGGGGCTAATGCTTCAATTGCTAAAACAGGTGAGGCACGCGTAAAGCCACGTTCTGTTCCACTTATTACCGCTGTGCTAGCATCTGCACTAAAGGTGGCTAAGCCATTGCCCAGGGTAAATAACTCAGAATCACCACTGGTATCTGCATTCATTGCTAATGGAAATATTTTGTAGTTAGTTCCGTTTAATGATGTTGCCATGCTATTGCCTAGTTTGACCATAACCATCATTTCATTATCTACTCTGGTGATTGGGTCGCCAGAGGTGTCATCATCAACAACGGCGATAACGCTACCGTCATTATTGGTAAAACCTACGAACGTATTATCTATTGTAAGCTCACCGTTTGTTTTAACGGTATATCCAAAGTTAATGGTGCTGGCTTCTTCGGAAGGTGACAATGTTACTGATGGCAGCGGTTCTGTCGGTGTACTGGTTACTTTTTGAGTATCCAATGCAACTGAGCCATTACCAGCACCATTTAATTCAAGTATGCCAACGGTACCGCCCATGATTATTTGTGGACTGGTCTCAAGGTTAATAGATAAGGCAACCATACCGTAGTCACCACTCAGGCTGGTGTTGCTCATGTTGTCGCCCAGTTTCAATATTATGTCCAGCCCCATGTTAACTGAACTACCTAAACGTACATTAGGATCGATGGCATCGTTGATGCCATCACTATTTGTATCAATAGTTGCATACCTTACACGGGTCTCAATTTCCTGCAGCACAGCAGTGTTGCCGTTAGCTACCGGGTGTACAATGATTGTTCCGGGAGGGGTGCGAGAGCCGGAATTTGGGCCATCGTTATCAATATCATTTGCATCAACATGCAGGTCTTCCTCAAAGGGGAAAGAAACACTGATGTTGTTATTAGCGTCAATTAAACCTTGAAACGTGTTGACCTCATTATCAAGGCTTATGCGACGGTGTATCTGTACACCATGGGAACTGAGTGAGTAGCCAGTATGTACATCAATCAGTGGTGTGCCACCAAGGGTAATGTTAATTATGCCACTACCAGCATCGGCAATGGTAAAATTCTCAGCAGTTAAATCCATGTTAAATTGACCAGACTGGTTATCTACTTGATCCTGCATACCCAAACTAAAAGTAACGGATGACCATGTGCCCGCGACTGCCGCAGAAGCAGTGCCATCATCCGGTGTGGATTGAATAATTGCAATTTCAGTATCAACAAGCGCACCAAGTTCGGCTTCCAGCTGGGTCAGCATGCTAGACAGGTCGGCAGTTGCTGCCAGGTCGAACTCTTCAGCCTTGCCTGTTAGCACAACGACTTCATTAACGGGAAGGTCGGCCAGTATCAAATTTTCATCATCAACAAACTTGTTGAGAATATACTGTGAAACCGGGTTGATATTAACCACCTGGTCTACAACCATCGCACTCATCGAAACGCCGACATTGCCACTGATGCGCACAATAAGGTTGCCCGCCAGGCTAACACCCTCAGGCAGGGTAAGTGAATAACTGCCAGTGATTGATGTTGATGTTGTCGCAAGTACATCACTAATTTGAATGCCATTGTCATCAATTCTTATTAAGTTTACAGTTGCTCCGGTAACGGGTTGTAAGCCGGTAATGCCTGCAATAGCGGATGGAAATGTGTATTCAATAGCCGCCACAGTGAATGTTTTATTGTTTTCAAATAAAGCAATGGTACCGCCTGGTGCTTCAGCAGTACCTGTAATAGTGGTAGCCGTCCCTCCCGTGTCTGCGGGTGTGCTACTACCACCTCCACCACCACATGCGAATAAAGTAAAACTGAAAGCGATTACCAGTGCTTTTATAAGGGTGAAATGTATATTCATAACAATGAGCCTCAAATAAAAATGACAATAAAATACTGTTTACATTTGCATTCTAGTTGAATTTAAAATTTAATCTGTCAAATTCAGAGTAACATTGTGTTTTATAAGGTTAGTATGATCTGCGTCAATCTTTTTTAAAGGCTAAATCCCTACATAGAAACAGAATCAGCATTATTTCCGCCTAAATCTCCACATTTTTTATAAGCACGTAGTGCCGCAGCCGATAAGAGATGCGATGCACTCAAAAAACAATAAACAGCACCAATGCGTGAATGGTTCTCATTTGTTACCGACCCATTTTAAACCGACCTGGCTGATTCCTCGGCATTCGTGGAATATTAACTGGTGGACGTTTTGGCAACTGCCCTGGTATGTTGGCGCGGCTACTGGTTCTGGCCTGTGGCTGTCCCACTGGCATTGAGCCAGGCGGGATCATGCGTTTAAACTGCCATTGACCATGTCGGTTGCGGTGCATTTCTATACGCACCGGTTTGTTTATATTGGTGATCGAATCGAGTTGAGAGTGTTCAATTTTCAGCGGCAACTCACCAATGTCAGGAATTGTTCCCAATGCGCCTAAATAACCCTGTAGGTACAGATGATCCAGGGAATTATTTTGCACAATTGATACCTGCGGCTTGATTGAATTAACCAATATTCGACCATGAAGCACAGTTCCACGAATATTCAGTGGTCTGGAAAGGTTAATATCAGCAGACTGTTTAACATTTATAAGCTGCTGACCAATGCGTAAGGTCTGGCGATCAACTTTAGTCGCCCGACCGCTTAGCCAGACCCATGACCGCTCGGCAACAGGCATTATACGGCTAGCATGAATCTGGTCATTCGTATCACGAAAACCGCTTACCTGAACAAACTGAGCATTTTGGGGTAGATTAGTCTGCTCTGGCAGTACAACAGTTTGTCCCAGAACCCGTATACTACGGTTTTGTTTGTTAACACTTTCTACAGGGCCTATAACCAGGTTACGAATATGAATCTCACTGGCAAAGATTTTACTTTGCCTGTTGTATGCGATAATTTCCACTACATCGCCACGTGCGAAATCATATTGTTTAACCACCTGATCATTGTGGATAAGTCGGCTATGACTGTCTATTTCAACTTCTATACCATTTACAAAAATACTGCCAAAACCAGTCACTTCGCCAATAATGCCGGTTCCACCTAGGCCGGAACCATTAGCCATCCGACCCGTGCCACCGATACCTGAATCGTTCGCTATGATGCCCGTGCCCCCCAGGCCTGACTCATCATCGGGATCAATCTGCGTCAAATGACTGGAAGGTGTACCTGTGCAGCCGCTGAACAGTGAGCATGAAAGAGTTAACAGCAGTAATAATATATATCGCATTATTCAGCCTTATCTGTTGTGCTGGTGTCCAGCTCAAACCAGTAGGTGCCAAAACGCATCCGGTAACAGGCCTGTGGATTGTTTTTATCCGCCTGCTGTAAGGCCAGTGCCTGCTGGTTGAGAGATTTTAATAGCGTATTGGCCTGTTGTGAGGCAGCATCACGTAACTGTTCTATAGACGGCAAGCTCAGTGATGTATAGTACACGCTACGTTCCAACATGGCTTTGTCATGAGGATTCAGCAGATTATGACTGCAGGCAGCTATGTGATCATGAATATTTCGCCCCAGATACCAGGTTTTTTCTGCAAAACCCTGCTGAGGTACAAAGGCATCCTGATTGAGTTGCAGTCTGTCATCATCGGTCAACGATACAATACCAAGACGTAACCATTCATCAAGCACTACCCTGGGGCGTATATCTTTACTGACACTGGCTAATAGTGCATCGAAACCAGGCTCATCACCTGAGGATCTTTGTAACAAAGACCGGGGTTGTCCCTGTTTATTAAGAAATTTACCCATGCCTAGCCAGTGTGCCACTAACTCACCACCCAGCGTGGTTGTTTTAAAGGCTTCGGTTGTCTGTTTAGATTGATTGCGTAAACGCCTGACATCTTTACGATGTACCCCGGTTAGCAGAAAAATACGGCTATCGGATGAGCGTTTGTCCTGCAGGGTAAATTCTTCATCAGCAACATCCACATAGAGCTGTTTAAGCAATTCACGCAGTTGCGTATAGCTTATGCCTTTTTCAATGCAAAGCTTGACTACGGGTTTCAATAACCACTGTATGGCAGGTAAGAGCGCATTTGTGATATTACGATGAACCGTTTGTTCCATTTTTTAAGCCTTTGGTCAGATGGATCTATTTTTGACCTTAATAATCAACTTTTTTATTATTCTAGCTTGACGTGGGAAAATTTACCACCTATATTTATTTGCAACGAGGGAAATTATCCCACGTATATGATTACCTACTTTATACTTAACAGGAAACATTTCTTATGAAAACTAAAAACATAATTCGAAAAAATGCTTTGGCCTTAACGATAGCCTCATTGATAACGCTAACAGGCTGCAATAGCGGCAGTACTTCCGGTGATGGTACTTTAAGCCTGGGTATAACCGATGCACCTATTGATGGTGCTTCCAATGTATATGTGCAGTTCAGCAGTGTACAAATTCAGGCTGCGGATGGCATATCGCATAGTTTTGATTTTGATGTGCCCAAACAGATTGATTTACTGAGTCTTCAGGGTAGTGATTCTGCTCCCTTACTGGAGGGGGTCGTCCTGCCCGCAGGCCAATATGAAACCATTCGGCTGATGGTGGATACCGATGCTAATCAGGATTCATATATTGTGCTGGATGATGGTAGCAGTCATGAACTGACTATCCCCAGTGGCGCTGAAACCGGTCTAAAACTGGTGCGGGGTTTTGATGTGGCGGTAGGCGGCTCAGCCGACTTTATGATCGATTTTGATCTGCGCAAATCAATTACCAGTGCTGGTATAAGTGGTACTTACTTCCTCAAACCAGCATTGCGTATTGTTGACAACAGCCAGATTGGTCATATCAGTGGCGTAGCTGATGTGGCAGCATTGTGCGATGGTGTAACCGACCCTGATTATTCGGTTTATGTATTTGAAGGCAGTGATGTTTCACCAGATGATACCGGCTCTGCGACCGAAGTATTAACTACAGCGTTGCTGGATGACAGCTATAATTATGGCGTTGGATTTTTGAATGCCGGTGATTATACATTAGCCTTTACCTGCATTGCAGGTGATGATAATCCAGAAACAGATGAGCAGAACTTTGGCAATGAACAGGGTGATGGCTTCGTGGCAACATCCAATGTTACTGTGGTAAAGGGAGAAACAACAATTGTTGATTTTTAAACAAAATCTCCGGTTTTTTCGGTAGCGTGCTTTATAATAAATCCAGCCGTCATTGCGCGGCTGGATTTTGTTCAGGCACTAATTTTCGAATGTAGGTAACTAATAAATATGCGTTCAGGCATTTTAAATTCACTGTTTATATTGATTTTTTTCTGTGGAACCACCCATGCAGGCAGTTTCATCATGGTTGATGTTGCATACCAGTACAGCGCTGGAAGTTATGGCCAGGAAACCGATACAATAATTGAATCAACACCCTTTACATTTAGTCTTATCAATGGTGCATGGCACGCACAACTCAGCCTCAGTTATCTTAAGGTAAAAGGTGACGGCACTATTATACCTGGCGTTAACGGAGGGATTGTCAGCAATATTGATATTATTGGCTTATCATCAGGCGATGTGCCCGTGGCATCACTGCCAGTTAATACGACAACTGAAACAAGTGGGAATATTGTTAGTGAGTCAGGCGCTGGTGATACAATTATCAGCCTTAGCTACACGGTTGCACAAAAAAATCCAGGCGCTATGCTGCTATCACTCGGTTCACGTATAAAGCTTGCCACCGCAGACCCAGCTAAAAATTTAGGTACTGGCGAAAATGATTACACTCTACAGGTGGATGGCTACTATGGGCATTCGGGATTTGCGCCATTTTACACCGTGGGCTATATATTCGTAGGAGATACTGAAGAAATCGCATACAAAAACATAAGCTATGCTTCAACAGGGTTCATCTTACCCGTTACTGAAATTTTCACTACACAACTGGTATACGATTATCGTACGCCCAGTATTGATGGGGCAGAAAGTTTTCAACAAATTAGCCTTGCAATAGACTGGAAATCATCAGGTAACTGGTCAGGCAATATCGTTATGCTAACAGGCTTAACAGACGCTGCACCCGATATAGGTTTTGTCATGGGGCTAAGGCGATACTATTAAAAGGAGGTGGTGGCAAATAATTATTATTTGCAGTTCGCTTCCCGTATTCTCGTGGTCAGCCTCTATGTGCATACCCCCGCTTTCCTGTTCAGCACCTACTCAGTCTGATGCTGAAATCGACTATCAGTAAAGTGGCAAAAGATTTTGGCTGTAAACTAATGCCTGGTTAATCCTGGGTAGATGCCTGCTGTTTGTTATATCTCACTGGCACCGCATTCTTAAGCAATGATTAATAATACTGTGATAAGCGTCTTAACTGTGTTTGCTATACTGGGTTCCAGTTGATGAGTTTATTATATATTTCCTGATTATTGTTACTGTCACGCAGGGTCTTGCAAAGGTTCTCGTCACTAAACAGTGATGCCAGATGCCCCAGTATTTTAAGGTGTTCGTCGGTGTAGTGCTCTGGCACCATCAGCGCAAAAATTAAATCTGTTGGTTGTTGGTCGGGATTATCAAAATCAATGCCTTTATCAAGTTTGAGAAACGCACCGATGGCATTTTCTGTCAGGCTGGTACGGGTATGGGGCAGGGCAACACCACGCCCCATACTGGTTGATCCCAGTTTTTCTCTTTCGGTGAGTAGCTGAAATATTGTCAGTGCATCGATGTTTTCTGTTGTGCCTTCTGCAGTTGAGTTGGCTGAGGATTGATTTACCTGCCTGGTCAGGTGCTCGGCAAGTAATTCTAATGCGCGTTTTTTGCTTTTTATTTCGGGGTTGCTAATAACAGCATTGGCGTTGATTAGTGTGTCAAGGTTCATGTTGTTGCTATTGTTTGTTTAAGAACAGGGAGGTAAAGGTAAAAGCCTGTTCATCCTTTGGTGCGTTAACGGCACATCCGTGTGCTACTTTCCCATCCTTTGGTGCGTTACAAGAAAATTGCTCCTGCATTTTCTATATACCGTCCATCCCTGGACATAACAGCACATCTTTGTGTCACTACTATCTGGCTCCTTACACGAAGGAGCTACTCCACCTCTTCCAGGCTATAATTGTTATTGTTCTTATTGTGCAGGTGATTGGTTATTTTTTCTTTGCGTTTTTTCACCTGTCGATCAAGCTTGTCTACAAGGCGATCAATGGCGGCATACATGTCGTCCTCAGTGCAGTCTGCAAAGACATCGTGACCACTCATATGCACGGTTGCTTCTGCTTTATGTCGAAGTTTGTCGACAGTGAGTATAACGTGAGAATTACTGACTTTATCGAAGTGTCGCTCCAGTCGTGCCATTTTTTCTTTTACGTAATCTCTTAAAGAATCGGTAACTTCGATATGATGACCTGTCAGATTTATTTGCATGGGCATTTCTCCACTGTGGTTGAAGGAGTCGTTCATTTAACTCCTGGGGTTTGATTACTAATGTTTAATTACCAATGTATAATTACTAAAGTAGGCGCTTGCGCTCGTTTGATGGTGGTATCAACATAGATTCTCTATATTTTGCCACAGTTCGACGTGCAACATTAATACCTTCTTTGACTAATAATAAAGAAATTTTATTGTCACTCATCGGTTTTTTTGGGTTTTCGCTCTCAATCAGCTTTTTTACCATGGAACGGATGGCGGTAGCGGAGCATTCGCCACCGTCGGCGGTGGCTACATGGCTGGAGAAGAAAAACTTGAATTCAAATACACCTCGTGGTGTGTGCATATATTTGTTGGTGGTTACCCGTGATATGGTGGATTCGTGCATTTCCAGTTCCTCGGCAATGTCGCGTAATACCATGGGTTTCATGCCTTCATCGCCGTAATCCAGAAATAGCCGCTGACGTTTGACAATGGCATTGCCAACACGCTGTAAGGTATCACTGCGGCTTTGCAGGCTTTTCAGAAACCAGCGTGCTTCTTGTAGGCTGTTGCGCAGGTGGCTGGTATTGTTGCCGCGTCCGGCATTTTTCAGGTGGTTTTCGTAGATGGTATTAATTTTAAGTTTGGGTGATGCTTCCGGGTTAAGGCTTACCTGCCACTGTCCGTTTACTTTTCGTACAAATATATCCGGAATCACATATTGCGCATTATTTTTGGAGATGGCATCGCCGGGTTTCGGGTTTAGTGACTGTATAAATAGAATTAATTCATGAAGCTGTTGTTCATTACAACGGATTTTTTTCTGTAAACGTACGTAATCATGAGTGCCCAGCAGATTCAGATGATGTTCAATAATGATTTTAACATTGGCCAGTACCGTCGTTTCCGCAGTGGTTTGTGGATCAAAAGGTTCCAGTTGTAATAATAAGCATTCCCTGAGGTTGCGGGCGGCAATGCCAACCGGGTCAAAGCGTTGTACGCGATGCAGTACGGCTTCAACTTCATCTATTTCGATGTCAAGATCGTCTTTTAAACCATCAAAAATTTGTTCAATGGTTTCAGTGAGATAGCCGTCATCATTGATGGCGTCAATAATAGCGATGGCGATAATAAAGTCGTTATCACTAAACTGTGAATTTTTTAATTGCCAAATCAGATGTTCGCTGAGGGTGTCACCTTCAATGCTCTGGTTTTCCAGGAAATCATGGCTGGTTTCATTATTTGACTGGCCGCTATTTGATTGACTGCACGGTGCTGTGGCTGTGGTGATATCGTAGGTATCTTCCCAATTAGCATCAACCGCCAGCTCGTCCGGCATTTCCTGATTATTTTCCATATCAAGATGCGGGTCTTCGTTTTCTGCTTCTGCGCTGCTATTATCGCGGGTAGTATTATGGTCATTATTGCTGTCACTGACGGCATCTTGTTTATCTGCAGTGAGGTTGTCTTTATCCCTGTCTATTTCAGAAGCGGCATCGGCACTGGCATCGGCGTTTTCCTCATCCTGTTCCAGCATAGGGTTTTCTTCTAACACCTGCTGTACTTCACTTTGAAGTTCTAGCGTTGATAGCTGTAACAGGCGTATTGCCTGCTGTAGCTGCGGTGTCATTGTCAGGTGCTGACCAAGTTTTAACTGGAGTGATTGCTTCATATATTTATATTTTCAATCTCGCTCATATAATGTGTTACATAAGTATTTTCAGGTATGTGCTTTTTCGACACGCTGTAAAGATATCCTTGTAGGTTTGACGGTAGCGTCCATGCTACCGGCAGTCGCAGTAGTAGTAGTAGTAGTAGCACATGGATGTGTTGTTTACGAACC
>CAYQXD010000103.1:0-11716 GCA_964421315.1 uncultured Thiotrichaceae bacterium
CACTATTCACTATTCACTATTCACTATTCACTATTCACTATTCACTATTCACTGTCATTACCGCCCACGCATAAACATCTTATCCAACTCTGCTATGCTCAGCTGTATCCACGTTGGTCGCCCATGATTACACTGCCCGCTGCGCTCGGTTATTTCCATATCACGTAACAATGCATTCATCTCTTCGATGGTTAATTTACGGTTTGCTCTTATTGAACCATGACATGCCATGGTGGATAAAATTTCATTTATCGCCTGCTGAATACGCGTGCTGCTGCCATGGGTTATCAAATCGGCAAGCACATCACGCAACAGAGTTTCTACATCACTGTTTGACAATATAATGGGCAATTGTCGTATTTTAATGCTTTCTTCAGCAACTCGATCAATTTCAAAACCCAACTCACTAAACACTTCTGTCTGGTCTTCCACCAGTTGCGCTTCTTTACTGCTCACCGCTATGGCTATCGGAACCAGTAGTGGCTGTGATTTAATGCCCTCACCCTGACGTGCCGTTTTCAGTCGTTCATAAGTGATGCGTTCATGCGCTGCGTGCATATCAACCAGCACCAAACCCTGTGTATTTTCTGCCAGTATATAAATACCATGCAGTTGTGCGCGGGCAAAGCCTAGAGGTGGCATGTCCTGCACTTCTGTCGAAGTTATGGCGACTTCGGTTAAATCTGCAGCTAAAGCTGTGGGTGATACGTTTAATGCAGGTGCAGCAGATGCAAACTCCGCATAAGCACGTCGTTGCTCAGCAACTGCAAATGGCATGGATGACTGTGATGGCGACCTCATGGACATGGGCATGGGCTGTCGCAAGAGCTGCCTCGAGTGAAAACCAGACGGTGAGTTTGTTGAACCGGTTGTTTGTTGCGCCTCAGTCGAATTTGAGAAGTGGTGTAATTCATGTGAACTGGTGTCACTACTGATGACTTCCGCCAGGCTTTTGTGTATGGCACGAAATAAAAAATCATGTACCTGCCGTCCTTGCCTGAAACGTACTTCGTGCTTGCCCGGATGCGCATTAACATCAACCATCTTTGGGTCGCACTCAAAAAACAGAACATAGGCAGGATGGCGACCATGAAATAAAACATCGGCGTATGCCTGACGTACAGCATGCGTCACCAGGCGGTCTTTTACCATACGCCCGTTCACATAAAAATATTGCATATCAGCCTGACTGCGTGAGAATGTCGGTTGTGCTATCCAGCCCCACAGGCGCAATCCTTCATAGGCAAAATCCATGTGTGCGGCCTGTTCAATAAATGCCGGCCCGAGTATTTCAGCAATGCGCTTTTCCTGCTGCAAACGGTTAGTCGCGCCGCGTAGAGCTTTCACTACACGCTGGTTGTGTCGCAGTGATATATCAACATCAAAACGGCTAAGTGAAATGCGTTTTACTATCGTCTCAAGATGGGAGAACTCTGTTTTTTCGGTGCGTAGAAACTTGCGTCTGGCGGGAACATTAAAAAATAAGTCACGCACTTCTATGGTGGTGCCTGGTTTATTTGCTGCCGGGGTTATTTCACTGGCTTTGCTGTTATTCATGGTCAGTTGCCAGGCCTCATCACCACCCTGCCAGCAGGATGTTAGCTGCAAATGACTAACGGAAGCGATACTTGGCAAGGCTTCGCCACGAAATCCTAAACTGCTCACTTCTTCCAGGTCATCAATATTGCGTATTTTACTGGTGGCATGGGGTGACAAAGACAACACCAGATCATCTTTATGTATACCAGAGCCGTTGTCACTTATGCGGATAAGTTTTGTTCCACCTTGTTCTATGTCGATGGTTATTTTGGTGGCACCAGCATCCAGCGCGTTTTCCAGTAATTCTTTTACCACAGCAGCCGGGCGCTCGACAACTTCGCCAGCGGCAATCTGGTTGACCAGTTGTACTGGCATGGGCTGGATTCGTTTGTTTGTTGTCATGTTTGTAAAAGGTTATTTTTCAGCTGCTGTTTAGTTTATCGTATTTTCACAACAGCAATATATTATTACAGCCTGTGCAAACAAGATCCTTCACTGGCGTTCAGGATGACAGCGTCTTTTATACCTGTCATCCTGAACCCCAGTGAAGGATCTTGCCACACACAAACAAAGTACAACCAGCTGCCTATAGCATTGAATATCTTTCTATAACCCGATAATTCACACCTGAATCGCCCGGTATTGATTCCACCAATACAAAATCATTAACCGCCCAGGGGATAGAAAATTTTTGCTGACCCATAATCGGTTTTGTGCATTTACGCATCAAAGTAGCATGAGGGCTATAGTCTCGTTTATCACATTGGTATCCACACCCTGATAAAGCCACACCAAGATTTTTATGTAATTGAATGAGTTCAGCCGGTATATTCTGCAGTCCCATCCACAGGATTTTAGCTTTAGAAAAATGACCGTAACAATTCAGCTCAATATCAAAGCCCTTAGCAACAACTCCTTGTGCGGCGACATGCATGCAATCTTTTATCTCCTCAGTGACAGAACCAATAAAGTGCAAGGTCACATGCAAATTATGCGGTTGCATAAAACGTCCCTTAACGGGTGGAGGAAGATGAGAAAAACTTTCAACAATAGAATGCCTGACCTGTGCAGAAGGCCAGAGCGCAAAAAACAGACGATGGGTTTTCATGCTGTTAACTTAAAACATACAACTTACAACTGCAAACTTATAAGTTAGTTCAACCAACTCTGTATTTGTTCCGCAGTATCCTGATCAAACTTCATACGGAAGCGAATATAGGGACCGCTTGCAGTATAACCGGCTGCGGTGAAGTCACGATCTTCAAAACCAGAAAAGTTATAACCAGCACTTAACCAGATATTACGTGTCATGTTCCAGCCTAATGAAACTCCGCTTGAATATTTATATACGCTGGAATTTGCTGAATAATGAGTATGTGCATGCACACCGACATCAAAAATGTCGCTGATATCATGACGGAATTCACTGCCTAATAAAGCAGTCACACCACTGAACTCTGCACTGTCAAAGTTATCAATGACATATTTTAAACCAAAGTTAAACGCCAGTTGATTTCTGTTATTAATGAGGAAGTTAGCCGTCAGATTTTCAATGAATTTACGCTGACGGGTTTTTATACCAAGAAGATCTGTTGTTGAGTCAAATTTAAAATCAAGGCGATTTAAAATAATCCAGCGTGACTGTATTGGACGGTAGGCAACAGAAAAACGAATATCACCATCCAGTATTTCGCTGTTATCGGTGCGCTGTGTTTTAAATAGTTTTGTTGTTGCTGAATAACCGACACCACCTTTTAGATTTCTTTCCCAGTTAATAATAGCGCCAACTTTATCTTCCAGGTCAGCCGTGCGGTATTCAATACGATTATTTACTGTATAACTTCGTGCATTATAGGTTGTACCCACAGAAATTGCAGTAAAGTCATTATTGGCTGTACCCTGTGCAATGGGTACGTTGGAGTTAAACGGTGTGCCACCTGGTGTGCGCATAGTTTGTGAACGATCAAAGGCAATATCACCACTCCAGCGTTTATTAATCGGGAAAGATTGTGTCAAACCTAAAGTAGCAAATGAACGAATGCCGTTTTCATTCACTTCCTGATTAACAGCGGTATTAAGTTGTGCATTAGCCCATGGGGTTGAACGCACACCAGTGCGTGTCATTTGTGTATCCTGATCACTACCTATAGTCCACTCATTTTCTGCGAATAAATTGACCTTCGGCGTAACAAAGTAATCGGCACCTATAATATAACGTGAAGGATAATCAATATTTTCATTTTTTGAATCAATGGCTATTTCTGCCGAACCGCGTAATTTAACGGTATCCTGTAATAGACTTTTACTTGCACCTAATAACAATAAATTTGAATCATTTGTTAAGCCCAATGCATCAGTATCACGTGCAATTCGCAACCCTGCATTTAAAGAGTAAGTGCGTTTGTTATAAATCACATTGGCTTCGGCAACATTTCTATCTGCCCCGCTGCTTAAAACGTCATCATGGTATATAACACCGTCGATTGCTGTTTGCTGTGTTAAACGATAATTTGCTTCAGCACCGTATTTACGCGTACCTGACTGACTAATAGATTGTTGTCCTAAACCAAAATCAGTATCCTGCTGTTTTGCGTAGGCACGTAGTTTAAGATTGTCGCCGCCATGTACGATTTCTGCAGACCAGGCAGAGCCGGTTAAATCTTGACCTGCTGAAGTCACATCGGTTGTTGCCGCTTCTAACCTGACTTCTGTTTTACTGTCAATTTCAATACGGGCATCAACACCAATTAAATCGCCTTTATTCTGGTCACTGGCATCATGCACCAGGGTAGCACCCAGCTCGACTTTGTCCTCATTTAATTTAATGGCAGCGCGACCACCTGCGGTAATATCACCTTTAACGGCTGCTTCGACTTCATAATCTGCAACGATAAATATCGGGTTAAAATTTTCATCACGACTGGCAATCGGGCGGCGGAAGAAAATAGTGCCATCGGTATAGTCAATGCTGTAATCAAGATAACGTCGCATGGTTTCCGTGTTAATGATAATTTCACTGCGGAAGCGGTCGCGTGTTTCAATAACAATGTTGTCACTGTTGATGACGATGTTATTACCCGTCAGACGATACAGCCCTGATATACCCTCGCCCTGAATTTCATCCTTAATAAAGTTGTTTATGTTTTCTGCTGCAAACGCGGTATAAGAAATTTTGCCATTATCATATTCAGACTTAACACCAGTCATGCGACGATTAAATTTAGATAACTCGGTAACAGTTAAACCGGTATCCATATCACCAAACAAAGCATAAAACTGACTGCGCTCTATTTTTATATAAAGTTTTTCAGCACTGGAAGCATCATGGCGTTGGCGGGAGTTATCACCATAAATGGTGTAATACGTATTGGGGTCAATGAGCTGATTAACACGGTTATCGCCAGCCAGGCTTCGTTTTGATGTATCGTAAGCTGTAGTTAATAACCAGTCACCTTTCACTCTTCCTTTCGCATAGAAAGCAATTTTTCCATCGCTATAAAATTCATCATTTATATCAGCCGCACTCAGTGCTTCTTTATTGCCGGACACAGTGTTATAACCGACCGTACCATCGGCCAAACCGACCATAATCCAGTCACGTATTTCAGGTTGAATCCAGATTTGTAAGCGTGATTTTTTACGGCCGGAAAAAGGCAGATCAATTTCAAGCTTGCCGGTAATGGTTGTCGGTTCTAATACAATATAAGCGAGTCCATTTTGACCAACGATGTACTCAGGCTGTTTACGATTTAAACCTGATAGACGATTCACCTGAAATGCTTCAACCGCGTGTTGCGAAAGATAAGGGTCAGACAGAGTGAATTTACCGCGTGAACCCGGACGCGCAAAATACCCATTTTTATCATAAACACGAATAGCAACAACAGGAACATTGCGACCATCGGCGATTAATCGTGAGTATTCTTCAGCCAGTTCAGCTCTTACCGGAATACCGGCATAAACCACATTGCGGCTTAGCTTTTTCAGTACCTTGCCGCTGTTATCTTTTACAATAAATTCAAATTTGTTATTACCATTATTCAGATGCACACCCTGCCAGTAACTGCGGGCAACCGTATTGGCTTTGTTTTTTATAATGCCAAAATAAAACAATGGGTTTAACGGCTCGCCATTAAACAACATTTCAAATTTATCACCGGGCTTGTGTTTAATAGCAATATTTATCGTCGGTGCAGACGGGGTGTAATTAACATCTGGCATCAACCATTCATAACCAGGCAAAACATCTTTAATCCAGAATTCATCAAAAGCGCTGATATCCAGTTGTTCGGTTACTGGCGGCGCTTCAATTAATTTTTCAATTTTGAATTCAGGCTGACCTTCTAATATAACTTCACTGACTTCACTGGTTGCTGTCACTAACTCAACTTTACCCGGCGCAATAATTTCACTTGTGGTAACCACCAGTTCGGCACGGCGGTTTAATGAACGCCCCTGTATCGTATCATTAGCTACTGCTGAATTTATTGCGCCTGCGCCTTTTATAACAACGGTGTCTCTGGCAACATTTAATTCATTAATAAGGAAATCACCAATAACTTTTGCTCTGGCTTTAGACAATGCAGTATTGTCCTGATACAACCAGATACTTCTTGGTTTTACAGAAGTAGCATCTGAATAACCCGTAATTTCATTGTGTGTGATATTAACGTCACCAAGTTTCTTAATCGCTTGACGAATTTTTTTCTTGCTTAAATAAGATAACTTAGTATCTAATGGCTGAAAATAGGCCTGAAAAATAACCGACTTGCCTTTTTCTTTTACCCGACTAACTTGCAGTTTATTTTTAATGGGCATTGAACGAATATTTTTCTTCAGTTGCGTGTTTAAAATAACAAAGGCAGTGGTCACCAGATCGCCATCGGCTTTCTCTTTAATACGGCCACGGAATTTAAGTTGTTTTTTCCAGTTGTGGCCTAAAACACCCAGGCGATAGATAACCATGTTTTCATTGACATACGGGTCTTCAATAGCAGCACCATCGAGCACACTGCAGCCTAAATCATATTCAATACCCTCAGGCAGGCTTACAATTAAACGGTAATTTTGCACGGGTATCTCACCGTTAGCCATCTCAATGGTGTATTTAATATTTTCTACATTTATTTCACTTTGAATAAGCAGGGTTGCGCTATCACTAATGGGTTTTTTCTCGCGCACATAAAAATCAGTGCGCCATAATGCGCCACCCTGAACATCAACAAATTGTGAATAAGCAGTACCAGCGAAACGGGTGTTTTTCACACAGTCAACAATTTCAAGGTGATCTGGAATACTTGTTTTATCTACCTGGACAATATGTGTACCGGGTTTAATGCCCTCAAAATGGAACCGGCCATTTTCATCAGTAACCGCATAAGTACCGTCTTGCATAAACACACGAACAGATGGCAAGCCCGGATTCATCCGTGCACCATCTTCATCACACTCGCCTATAATAACTCGACCAGCAATAAAACTTCTGCTGGCGAATAAATCTTCGGTAACAGTGATACCGGCGACCGCAGTATTGGATTGTGTGCCACGGTCATCTATGGCAATCACACTGTTTACCGCTTTACCCAGTTTTGTGCCTACGGTTAACTCAGTGACATACTTCAGCTGTAACGAAGCTCCCGGAAAAAGCGAAGCTACTGAAAACTCAAGACTACGCCCATCATCTGAAATTTGTGGTGCAGCACCGGGTGCACCATCATAACGAACAGAAGCAGACTGGTAACGCAAACCAATGGGCAAAGTATCGGTAATCACAATATTATTTGCCGTGGTATTGGCATCAATATTACTCAAGGTTAATGTGTACTGTATGAAGTCACCAATCGCTGCGGTGTCTTTTGATGCTGTTTTATCTATAACCAGATAAGAAGTTAAAGCATCCAGTGGGATATCAACATGTAATGGTGGTCCGATAACAAGGGTAAAGGTTTGTGCAAACGAAGCATTCACATCTATTGCATAAGGCGCACCTGGCAATGTTTGCAGATCAGAAATATTCGCATCCGAAGGGCCATCAAAGCTCGATGGTGGTGTAACCACCATTTGATAATCACCCGGCGCTAAACGTGGGAAACGATAACCACCTGTTGGGAAATTATAGATTGTACCGCCGCTGTCTGTTGCACTGCCACCACTAACAACGGTTGCTGGATAAGTGCTAACACCATCATCACCAAATACTGTTGCCGAATTACCGGTTGCACCCAGAATGCTGACAACCGCGCCGTCTAACAAGGTACCGTCAACACTGCTGAAGATCACACCAAATGGATCCACCAGTGATCCAGCCGTGCTGGTATCTGAGGGATCATACTGATCGGTATATGACACAGTAACATTACTTTCTTCACCCAGAGTCAAAATACCATCATAATGTGATGCTGGCGTGGATGATGACTGTATATAACCAATAAACACACCGGTATTAATACCTGTCTCGGTTAGCATTATTTCTTCAAAATCACCGGTAGAACTGGTAACTACAGCTTTAACAGTTTCTCGTAGCGCAGGGTTCAGGTTTTGATCCTGATCATCTACCTGAACAAATACCGGTTCACCGGTGGTATATAAACTAACTGGATTTAATGGCTGAGGGTCGGTTGCTAACAGTGGAATAGCCCCACCTACAATTGGTACAACAGGATCAGGTGAAACCACAAAACTCGTTCCAGGCGAACCACTTGTGGCATGTTGTGTTACCACGATCGGCGTAAAAGCCGACGTAGCTGTCGCATCAAACTGAAAAAGGCTGATTGATGAAGGTGTTTGAATGATGGTTGAAACCACCGCTACCGTATCACTACTAACGGTACTGCCAGTACCGAAAAAATCAAATGCAGCAGTAGCAGTATTGTTAATAGTTGTAGCCGGTGGGGTTAATGCATAAGCATTAAAAGATAACAGCAATAAAGATATTAAAAACATCTTCCACAAAGCACTCATTAATTTATTCTTTTGAATACTTTGTGGAAGATGGACTGAGTGACCCATAATGCAGGCAGTCACACAGTTCATCTCTATTTTTTGCACATTTTTCTTTTTTGCACATTTTTTACAAAAGCCAGAAATAAAAAATGTACACACAGCAGCACCTGCTCTGGTTATAAAACCAAAGCAGGTTTGTACTGCATGTAACATGAATTGCTGCATGGCTTTGCTTATCTTCCGTGATTAAGGCAGCAGCACATCAAACATGATAGTAAGCGTTTCGCCAGCCTGTAATGTATTAGTAATACCAGCGACAGCGGTAAGATCTACATTCAGCCTGTTAGCTACACTACCCAATGTACTGTCACATCCATCTGTATTAGCATCATTGGCATCAGCCTGACAAAAAACTACAACACTCAAACCATCAGTAATACGCACATTGTTTACACCGGAAACAGCCGCATTTGCATTTGTACCATCACCAAATTGAGTATCGATTGACAAGGGCAAATCATCAACAATGGATGTTAAATCCGCATCTGCCGCACCAGCTGCATTTGCTATTGTTATGGTATAACGAATAACAGAACCGCCAGGAATTGACTTCGGATTGCTAGCCAGATTAACAAAATCCCACAACGCAGCAGAGGTTTTGGTTACAGTCAATGTAGCAGTTGTAATAGTGTAGGAACTATCATCTGAATGCTGTGCATTTTTAACCACATCAGCAACACCTGAACCAGCCAGTGTACCCACAGTATCATTAAATACCGTTTGCATAGTTGCCGGATCATCAGCAATATCATTTACAGTGCCGGCAGTAACATTGGCACCACCGTTGGTAAAGCCATTACCACCTGGGCTAGTATTGCCGTTATCATCATTGGTTATTGCATCAGTATTAACACCTGTACTATTGTTATTGGCTACCTGTGCAATCAATGACATGACTGCAACATTGGTATTAAGTAGCGGATTACTACCACTATCAACCAATGGAATAGTAGAAACCACATAGACAGTAGCTGATAGACCACTTGCTAAACTAGCAACAAAAGCGGCAGTATCTTCACCAGTCTGGAAACCCGGAGTAGCACCACTCTCTACAAAAGCCTGCACAGCTGACGCATCAAACTCATCATTTGTGCCACCAAGTGGATCGGCAGTACCGTCAGCGTTATTCAAACCTTTCAACAGAAAGCCCTGGTCACTATTACTACTATTTGTTAATGTAAATTCAACAGATTGTAATGTTCCACCCGGTACAGCCGTACCCGTTGCACCACCTCGCACCACAGTGAAGTTAATCACACGGTCTTCCACAAAGTTCGTAGCCGTACCATTGCCCACACCTGGATTTGAGTTGCCCGCACCAGTTCCAGACTCAATCACGGTTTGCGCTGTACCGCCAACAGAATAACCTAAGGTAGCTGTGTTCGAGATGGTATCACCCGCCACCGCATGGACACCAGACGCACCAAGCAGACCAAAACTGCCTGTTAATGCCAAGCCTAATAGCTTGTTTCGTTTACTTGTTTTCATTATGTTTACCTCTTTATAAATCTCGATGAGATTTTTAATGTTTTGAGTTTTCCTTTTATTTTCTAAAGATGCTTTGAATTTATTTTCAAATTTCTTTTAAGATTTTTTTCTAACCAGCCATTCCTTCGGCGGGCCAGTTGTTTTCGGTGGACCTGATTCACTCATGAATCGTGGTGCCCACATGTTTGCCTTATGGCACCTGGCGGGCCGGTAACATTAGGCGGCCCGTCACGCATGTGGAAGATAATCGGCCCGTCCCTGCTGTGTGCAGAAGCAAAGCCTGCCGTTATTTTTGTTGTGTTTTTTTTCACATTTTTTTTATGCACAAAAACGACAATTGGCCCGATTGGAACGGGCCATGATGTACTGTCAGATTGTCGAATGAAACTTTGCATAAATATCTTTATGTTTTATGTTTTATGTTTTTAACTTAAAACTTAAAACTTGAAACTTCCAACTTAAAACTATCATTTAATCGTTGTTTTATAAGTAACCTTGCCTTTCTCACCAGGCTTCAGAACTTTTTTATAAACCCAACGTATCGCCGTATAGTCTTCCGGTTTTGCCTGCCTGCTGTTACCGGTTTTGTCTTTTACTGTTAACGCATTTGCGGCGGCAAAGTTTTTACCGTCTACTGAAAAAACAATATCTGTTGAAGCACCCGTTGCTGAATCAGCACGGTATGTTGAATTATTGGCAATCGGGTTATTGATAACGATGTTTGAAATTTCCTGGTTACTGATATTTTCAAAAATAATTTCATACAAAATCACATCCTTTGGTAAAACCAGACCTGGCTCAACATAATCGTATTGCACGGAACCATCTGCCGCTTTGGATATGACCTGTTTGAATGCGTTATTGCTAAAACGTATCGCACCTTCTTCGGCATGTGCATTCATTGAAACCAGCAATGAAAAAGTAAATATCAAAATAGCGGTTACTATTTTTTGTTTTTGGCTGTTTATTTTTATGTTTGCTTGTATGTTCATTGCTTTCCTCAATCTATGGTTACATCGAAAACTATTGTGTTTATTGAACCGGGTGCAACAGCCACTGTCCCACCCTGACTTAAATCAACTTCAATACTAATGACATGCTTTGTTAAAACATCAATAGCACGCGAATAATCTGTTGGCACATCCACTGCATCTGTTTGCACAGCACCATTCAATCGAATCGAAGCATCGGTATAAGTTGTATTTGCAGGGATAACGTCAGTAATAATTAAATTATCAACAGCACTATTTCCCATAACACTGACATCTAACTGATAACGTAAAGTGGCACCCGCGTGTGGGTCACTACCACCCAGGGTATCTATCACTGTTACTATTTTGTTAATAGTTACGGGAGACATGGACTGATACGCACCTGCATCAGAATGTTGACCGTTACCGGCAATATCCTGCTTGAAACCACTATCAAAAGCAGTGCTCACATCCTCAGGACCTGCACCAGCAGGGTCATTAAAAATTGTTTCCATAGTGGCCGGTGAATCAGGGATGGTATTGGCAGTACCTGCAGGCATAGTGGTTGAACCATTGCTGAACAAGCCAGCAGGGCTTACGCGTCCATTGCCATCTGCATTGATAAAGGCTATGTCACCGTTAAGTGTTGAATTTTAATTTGCACGCGATGTCTATGAAAGTATAGGTCTTTTAGTATGGGAGATAGTCATGAAAGC
>CAYQXD010000104.1:0-11680 GCA_964421315.1 uncultured Thiotrichaceae bacterium
GCTATTAAATTCAGCAATGGGTGATTTTCAACACTTAACGGTGACATAGCCTTTTTATTTGCGTGTATTCGCGTTCATTTGCGGAAAACACTATGTTCTATTGTTTTTTAAGAGAGAAAATTGGATACAAAAGTTTATATAAGACGGCGTAAGCAGTTGATGCGTATGATGACGGATAACGCGGTGGCGATTTTGCCGTCTGCGCCTACCTTAGTACGTAACCGGGATGTGGAGCACGGTTTTCGCCAGGATAGCGATTTTATGTATTTAAGCGGATTCGATGAGCCGGATTCCGTTATCGTGCTTGTTCCTGGGCGTAAGCAAGGTGAATATGTATTGTTTTGCCGCGAGCGTGATCCAAAAAAAGAAACCTGGAATGGCCGCCGATTTGGACCCGAAGGCGCGGTCGAGTATTTTGCTGCTGATGATGCCTATCCCATTGATGACCTGGAGGAAATTTTACCGGGTTTAATGGAAAACCGCGAAAGCGTGTATTACAGCATTGGCCTCAACCCCTCGTTTGATAAACATGTGCTTAACTGCGTCAATGAACTGCGAGCGCAATCTCGTCGTGGTACGCGTGCGCCGTATGAGTTTGTTTCACTGGAGTATTTACTGCATGATATGCGCTTGTTTAAGAGCCGTGAAGAAATTAGTTTGATGCGCAAAGCGGCAAAAATTTCAGTGCAGGCCCACATAAATGCGATGAAAAAATGTCAGCCGGGTTTGTGTGAATATGAACTTGAAGCTGAATTTTTGTTTGAATTTAAACGTAACGGTGCTAACTGGGCATACACTTCTATTGTTGGCGGCGGTGAAAATGCCTGTGTTTTGCATTACACCGAAAACAATGCCGAGTTAAACGATAAAGAACTGGTACTGATTGATGCTGGCGCAGAGTATCAGGGTTATGCGGCAGACATCACCCGTACTTTCCCGGTGAATGGAAAATATACCGTGCCGCAGCAGGAAATTTATGATCTGGTGTTGCAGGCGCAGGAAGCTGCCTTTGCCAAAGTGAAACCGGGTAACCACTGGAATGACCCGCATGATGCCGCAGTAAGAGTGTTAACCAAAGGCATGGTTGAGCTTGGTTTATTAAAAGGCAGACCGGCACAGTTAATCAAAGACGGTAGTTACATGAAATATTATATGCACCGTACCGGCCACTGGTTAGGCATGGATGTGCATGATGTTGGTGACTACAAGGTGGACGAAAGCTGGCGCTTGCTGGAAAAAGGTATGGTATTAACGGTAGAGCCGGGTTTATATATTCCAGCAGGCAGCCGAGGTGCAAAACGCTGGTGGAACATTGGTGTGCGTATTGAAGATGATTTGCTGGTGACTAAAGATGGGTATGATTTGCTGACCAAAGGTTTACCTCGAACGGTTGCAGAAGTTGAAGCGGTGATGGCTTCTTGAAATGAAGTTATATGTTGTATGTTTTAAGTTATAAGTGTTACAACCTGTAACCTAAAATATACAACATATAACTTATGCTTAGCATGACAAAAACATTAACAAAAAATCATTTTGATCTAATTATCATCGGCGGCGGCCTTGCTGGTGCCAGTCTTGCCTGCGCTTTAAGAAATTCTGCCTTAAAAATTGCGCTGGTTGAAGTGCATCAACTCAATACCGATTCACAGCCAGGTTATGACGACAGAACCGTGGCGCTGTCTTATGGTAGCCGTTGTATCTTCGACGGTCTGGGCTTGTGGTCTTCGCTTGCGCCCTATGCCGAAGCTATTAATACCATCCATATATCAGACCGTGGTCATTTTGGTGTTACCCGCTTAACCAGAGAACAGGAAGGCGTAGAGGCATTGGGTTATGTGCTGGAAAACCGAAATATCGGGCAGCAGTTATATGCCGTCATTAATAATACAAAAAGCATCCACTTATTTTGTCCTGCGCAATTAAAAACATTGCAGCAGAATGCACAGCAGGTATCCGTTGAGATTGCCACTGATGGCAAATCGGACGGCCATGAGGATGATAAGCGGCTAAAATTATCCGCAAAATTACTGGTTGCCGCTGATGGCAATAATTCTCAGGTGATGAAACTGCTGGCAATAGGCAGCAGTCGGAAAAGTTATAATCAGGTGGCGCTGATAAGCAATGTTACGCCGGGCAACAAACACAACAATGTGGCTTATGAACGTTTCACCGATACTGGACCATTAGCGTTATTGCCGATGCAACAAAATCGCTGCTCGCTGGTGTGGACGTTAGACCCGCAACAGGCAGACTATCTCTACGCACTGGATGAAGCTGATTTTTTACAGCAATTACAACAGCGCTTTGGTTATCGTCTAGGTCAGTTTAAAAAAACGGGTAAACGCCAGCTTTATCCATTATTTTTGCAAGCAGCAACGCAGATGGTGCATGACCGGGTGGCGCTTATCGGTAATGCCGCGCACAGCGTACACCCGGTTGCCGGCCAGGGTTTTAATCTGGCATTAAGAGATATCGCCCTGCTGTGTGAATTAATTGTTGATTCGCTAGCAAAGTCATCACTTGATTCGTCGATTGCTTCTGACATTGATATTGGTGCGCAGACCCTGTTACAAAGTTATGCCAGTTTGCGTGAAGACGATATCAGACGGGTTTATGGTTTCACTGATATGCTGGTGAAAACATTTTCCAACAATATTGCAGCACTTGCTCATCTACGCTCACTGGGTTTATTAATGGTGGATGTGCTGCCTGGTGTTAAACACCAGTTGGCGGCACAAAACATGGGGCTGAGTGGCCACTTATCACGGTTGAATCGAGGACTGACGCTATGAATCAACGCGGGAAAAAGAAAAACAAACAAGCTGTGACACAGCAAGGCAGCGAACTTGAAAAATTTGATGTGGTCATTATTGGCGGCGGCATTGTGGGTTTATGTTTTGCTAACGAGTTAATCGACTCTGATTTTTCTGTCGCCATCATTGAGCGTTTTGAGCTCGAAACCCATAATGATCAAAATAGGGGTGAGCAAACCCGCTGTAATAAAATAAGTAGTCGCGTTTCGGCAATCAACCGATCAGCCCTCAAACGTTTTCATCAAACGGGTGTGCTGCGCTCACCATTGGCGCAGCGAGTTTGCCGGTACGAAAAAATGTTCGTCTGGGAACAAACCGGTGCCGGACAAATTCAATTTGACAGTGCCGAATTGGGTGTGTCGGAATTAGGTGCCATTATAGAAAATAATGTTTTGCAGCAGATGTTACTTGAAAAAGTGAAAGAGGCAGATAATATTCATTATCTGTGTCCACAGGAAATCGCTCACATTGATTACAAACCTGCTGAGCCGGGGCGAACTACCACCGCCTATGCTGTCAGCACTGTTGTACTATCTTCCGGCAAAAAAATACAGGCAACACTACTGGTCGGTGCTGACGGGGTAAATTCCATCGTTGCAAAAGCAGCCTCTATCCAGCGTACACAACAGTCTTATCAACAACAGGCGCTGGTGTGCAATGTGAGCACCAGTGAAAGCCATCAAAATACCGCATGGCAATGTTTTATGCCCAGCGGACCACTCGCTTTTTTGCCTTTGTATAACGCTCAAAGTACTATAGTCTGGTCACTGGATGAGGGAGTAGCAGAGCAAACCATGGCGCTTGATGACGAAGCCTTTAAATTAGCTTTAGCACAAGCGGGTGAGTTTGTTCTGGGTGAAATAACGGATGTCAGCCAGCGGTTTTTGTATCCATTATCACACGGTCATGCCAGTGAATACGTTAAACCGGGTCTGGCGCTAATTGGTGATGCCGCGCATAACATTCATCCGCTGGCAGGGCAGGGTGCCAATTTAGGTATTGCAGATGCATTTGCGTTGGCAGATGTTATTACTACCGCTAGAAAAGCCAATCGACAGTGGGCAGCGTTACATACCCTGTCAAAATACCAGCGCCAGCGCAAAGGTGCTAATCAGCTAATGGAAATATCAATGACCGGTTTTAAGCAGTTGTTCGGCAAAAACAATGCGTTATTGTCTGAAATACGCAATGCCGGTCTGTCGCTGGTGGATCATCTTCCTGTTTTGAAACACCGGATTATCAAACAAGCGTTGGGCGCTTAGGGCGATCACTATTGCACTAATCCATGATTTAACATTAGTCACCCGCAATGTAAGTGACTTTATGGGGACGGGCGTTAGGTTATTAAATCCGTTTGAGTAAATGTTTATGTTGTAGGGCAGGTATCATCACTATTTTTAATCAGGTTTCTAATAGAATAAAACGTGTAAAATTACTGCGAAAATTTTATCATTCATCAATGAATCTACATCAATAATACTATGAGCAATAAAACCGTTCTTTTTGATAAACATGTTGAATACAAAGGCAAGATTGTCGATTTTGCCGGTTGGCAAATGCCGGTCAACTACGGCTCGCAGATGGATGAGCACCACCAGGTGCGAAACGATGCCGGTATGTTTGATGTTTCGCATATGGTCATTGTTGATTTGGCTGTTGAAAATGAATCGACGGACATCAAAGGTTTTCTGCAGTATTTGCTGGCGAATGATGTGGCTAAGCTAAAAGACAGTGGCAAGGCGCTATATAGTTGTATGCTTAATGAAAAGGGTGGCGTGATTGATGATCTGATTGTGTATTACCTGTCAGATGAATGGTATCGCATGGTCATCAATGCCGGCACCCGCGAAAAAGATCTCGCCTGGATTAATAAACAGGCTGCTGCATTTAAGGTCAGCGTAAAAGAACGTGATGATCTGGCAATGATTGCCGTGCAGGGTCCGAATGCGCGAGCGAAAGCGTTTGAGGTTTTACCGCTGGATGTGGTTGAAGCGGCTGCACCGTTAAAGCGGTTTTTTGGCACAGATTGTGGTGACTGGTTTGTCGGTCGTACTGGTTATACCGGTGAAGATGGTTTTGAAATTATGCTGCCGGAATCAGAAGCGGTTGCGCTGTGGGATAAGCTGGCTGGTGCAGGCATAAAACCCTGCGGACTGGGCGCGCGTGATACTTTACGCCTTGAAGCGGGCATGAACTTATATGGCAGTGATATGACGGAACAGACTTCACCGTTAATATCCGGTCTGAGCTGGACTATTGCATGGCAGCCGCAAGACAGAGATTTTATTGGCCGCAAAGCATTGGAGTCAGAAAAAGCAAAAGGCGTGCAGCAGAAACTGGTTGGACTGGTGCTGGAAGACCGTGGTGTATTACGTGGCCACCAGAAAGTAGTCATAGAAAATGCTGAAGGTGAAAGAGTGGGTGAAGGTGAAGTTACCAGTGGCTCTTTTTCGCCCAGCCTGCAAAAATCCATTGCACTAGCCCGTGTGCCTGTTGATATTGGCAAAACCTGTAAAGTAGAAATCCGTGGCAAATTATTGAAGGCAGCCGTGGTGAAACCGGTTTTTGTACGTGATGGGCAAGCAGTGTGAGACCTGGGTTGTTTAGTCTGTAGGTGTTTAGGGGGGGGTGCATGCCCTAACAGACTACAGACTAAACAACCTAAATAGTACGCTATGCTGAACTTTATGGCTAATCAACTTAGTTTTTATGTTGGGGCGTATAACGCGCCACAGTAAAATCTGAATTATAAAAATTGTATCCTGGAGAATGACAATGAGTGAAGTGCCTACTGAATTAAAATATACCGATTCACACGAATGGTTGCGTAGCGACGATGATGGTTTGATTACCATCGGCATTAGCGATCATGCGCAGGCATTATTAGGTGATCTGGTTTTTGTTGAGCTGCCAGAACCTGGCACCGAATTTGTCGCTGGAGATGAATGTTGTGTGGTTGAATCGGTAAAAGCTGCCTCCGATGTATATATGCCGATCAGTGGCGAAATTGTAGAAGTTAATGAGAGCCTGGTAGATGAACCGGAGATGATCAACAGTTCACCTTATGATAATGGCTGGTTATTTAAAGTTAAACCCGCGACTAATGAGATGGCTAATGAGCTGGATGAATTGATGGATGCCGATGCTTATTTGGCAGAGATAGATGAATAGGAAAAGTTGTAAGTTGAAAGTTTTAGGTTTTAAGTTAAAAACTAACAGCAACACAGAAAAAACCTGCAATCTACAACTTAAAACTTAAAACCTGCAACTTAAAAGCGAAAACATGCCTTTTATTCCCCATACCGATCAGGAAATCACGCAGATGTTAGCAACCATCGGCGCTGATTCTATTGAAGATTTATTCGATGAAATTCCGACACATTTGCGTGCGACTGTTATGCAGGCAATACCAAAGGGCATGACTGAAATGGAAATTTCCCGTTTAATGCACCAGCGTGCTGAAAAAAATACCAAAGCGTTATGTTTTCTGGGTGCGGGCGCTTATCAGCATCATATACCCGCTGCGGTCTGGGAAATTACCACCCGTGGTGAGTTCTACAGTGCTTATACCCCGTATCAGGCAGAAGCGTCACAGGGTACTTTGCAGTTAACCTACGAATACCAGAGCATGATGACAGCGCTAACCACGATGGATGTATCCAATGCCTCGATGTATGACGGTGCTTCATCTTTAGCCGAAGCGATTTTGATGGCAGTACGCGCTAACCGCAAATCAAAATCACGAAAAATTTTAATGCCAACAACAGTCCATCCAGTTTATCGCCAGACTGCGCACACCATTGTTAAAGGTCAGCAAATTGAATTAATTGAAGTGCCTTATGACAAAACCATGGGTACAGTGACGCTGCAGCAAATTAAACGGCAGCAGGAACAGGAAGATGGCGATATAACCGCGCTGGTATTGCAGCAACCAAACTTTTTTGGTTGCCTTGAAGCGGTTGATGAAATAACCGACTGGGCGCATAAAAATAACATTTTGCTCATTGCGGTGATAAATCCGTTGACCATGACAGTATTAAAACCGCCGGGTGAATGGGGCCATAATATTAAAAGCGGCGGTGTGGATATTGCCTGTGGTGATGGCCAGCCGTTAGGCGCACCGATGTCAGCGGGTGGGCCTTATTACGGTTTGCTTTGCTGCAAGCAGGCACTGGTGCGGCAAATGCCCGGGCGTATAGTCGGGCGCACTGTTGATTTAGATGGCAAAGAAGGATTTGTGCTTACCTTACAGGCGCGTGAACAACATATTCGCCGTTCAAAAGCGACCTCAAATATTTGCACCAATCAGGGTCTGGTAGTAACGGCATCGACTATTCATATGGCAATTATGGGCGCAAAAGGGCTGGAAAATACCGCCGCAGCCTGTTTTGCAAACAATAATAGACTGGTTGATAAGTTAACCGCCATTGATGGTGTAAAAAAAGTTTTTGCAGCCACACATTTTCACGAGACCGTATTGCAGTTTGAAACATTGGCGGCAGACGTTTGTGTGGCTGACGTGCTTGCGGCTCTTTTGGAAAAAGGTATTCTAGGTGGTTATGATCTGTCTCTGGATTATCCTGAACTGGGCCATACCCTGTTAGTTTGCACCACAGAAATGCGCAATGAAGAGGATATAAATATTTATGCAAAAGCCATGCAGGAAGTGCTGAGTTCGCTTAACAGCACACAAACAGCCTTGTCGGAGACGGTGTAATGTTAATTTTTGAGCACTCATCAAAAGGCCGCAACGGTGCGCCGCAGTCGCCAGTCGAAAAAGCTTCGGTCGCCGCCATTCCGGAAAATTTACTGCGCAAAAACAGCGCGGCACTGCCAGAAGTTTCTGAGTTGCAGGCAGTTCGTCATTACACCCGTTTATCGCGAAAGAACTTTTCCATCGATACCGAATTTTATCCGCTGGGCTCATGTACCATGAAGTACAACCCTAGAGCCTGTAATACACTGGCAATGTTGCCGGGATTTTTAAATGCACATCCGCTAACCCCGGATCAGCAGAACCAGGGTTTTCTTGCCTGTATGTACGATTTACAGTCGATGTTATGTGAAGCCACTGGCATGGCCGCGTTTTCGTTAGCTCCCATGGCAGGGGCACAGGGCGAATTCGCCGGTGTGGCAATGATTGAGGCTTATCATAAGTCACGCGGAGATCTTGCTCGCAAAGAAATATTGATTCCCGATGCCGCGCACGGCACCAATCCAGCTACTGCAGTAATGTGTGGTTTTACGGTGCGTGAGATTCCTACACTGGATAATGGTGATGTCGATCTAGAAGCACTGAAACAGGCCGTTGGCCCACAAACCGCAGGCTTGATGCTGACTAATCCGTCCACCCTGGGCGTGTTTGAACGCAATATTGAAGCGATAGCGAAAGTGATGCATGAGGCCGGTGGTTTACTGTATTACGATGGTGCCAACCTCAACGCCATTTTAGGAAAAATTCGTCCCGGTGACATGGGTTTTGATGTCATCCATTCAAACTTACATAAAACCTTTTCAACTCCACATGGCGGTGGCGGTCCGGGTTCCGGTGCCGTGGGTGTTGCTGAGCACCTGATTCCTTTTTTACCGTTGCCCATAGTGGCTAAGGGGGTGACAAAGGAAGTGCCCAGGGAAGATGTTTCGGAAAATGAAAACTACCGCTACCTAACGGCTAAAGATTGTCCACAAAGTATTGGCCGTCTGTCAGCCTTTATGGGTAATCCCGGCGTGTTACTGCGTGCTTTTATTTATATGCGCTTTTTAGGCCGTGAAGGCATGGTTCGAGTAGCAGAATTTGCCACCTTAAATGCAAATTACATGATGGCAGAAGCTAAACGTCGCGGCTTTACCTTAGGCATAGACCAGCGCCGCGCCAGTCATGAATTTATCATTACATTAAAAAACGAGGCGCGTGATTTTCATGTGTCAGCAATGGATTTTGCCAAACGGTTACTGGATCTGGGTTATCACGCACCGACAACCTATTTTCCATTATTAGTACCCGAGTGTTTGTTAATTGAACCCACAGAAAGCGAAGCCAAAGAAGCGCTGGATGGTTTTATGGATGCACTGGAGCAAATAAAACGTGAAGCAGAAATTAATCCTGAATTATTACATGCCGCACCACAAACTTTGCCGGTGAAACGGCTGGATGAGGTGAGAGCGGCGAAGCAGCTTGACCTGGCTTTTAAAAGCAGTGAGCAGTAGCATATCCATGTGCCACTACTCCTCTGGGGGTCTGTGGATAGACGATAGAGCTGACCCCCAGAGGGATAGGTAATATTTTATCCTTGGGATAATTTAAAATAGCCCAAAATAGCATTGGGTTGTTAAGCATGTATTGCCTACCTTGTATAAAGTCGTTGAAAGCCTTATATACCATAGGATTGAACGTATTTAACATCCGTTTTTTGTCATAATGGCGGAGAAGAGCCAAAAACACCCTAAAAAAGCCATAACCTTCAGCACCTTAGCCATCCTCGCTACGATTCAACTGATTTTTTAAGGATAATGCCATACATTTGTCTGACACTGCTGCTGTTATGCAGTTCATGCACAATGTCAGTAGCATTTTTAAGCCAGGTAACAATAAAAAGAAAGCAAACACTTTTTTAAGCGCAGGTTCAGGAATAATATGTGCAAGCTTTGCGCCTGCAGGTGCGAAAATAAAGCTGCTTGTAGCGAGCGATTAACAAAAAAGTATTGAATTGAACATAACCCAGGGTATTCTTTTCAGAAAGCGATAAGTCAGTTGAGGCGCCTCCTCTGGCTCCGTGAACACCATATCCATGTGGCACACTCATGCATAACTCTCTCATTGTTTTCTGATGACATTATAATATTAAATCGTAGATTTAGATAAAATGCATTGTTTGTATTGCTCGTCAATATATAAAAAAGACTGAGCATATATTGCCTTTTATGCTGAAAAAAACCGTAGAATAAACCAGTTTATGAAACAGTCAAATAGTATAAATAACACGTATCACACCGAGACATTGCCAGTCTACTCATGGAAAAGTATATTTGCCATCGTTAAACAGCACAAAAAATCATTAATTATAGCGAATTTTATTGCCTTATTTGCTGCGGCTATTAGTGTACCTGTGCCGCTTTTAATGCCTCTGCTGGTTGATGAAGTGTTGCTCGACAAACCCGGGAAAATTATTGAAACATTAACCATGGTTTTCCCACAAAACTGGCTGATGCCGGTCAGCATCATCGCCATTGTTATGTTGTTGTCAATGCTGTTAAGGCTGGTAGCCCTGTTGCTGGTGGTATTGCAGGTACGGGAGTTTACCCGCGTAGCAAAAGATGTGACTTACCGAATTCGTCTAGGTTTATTGCAGCATTTGCAAAAGGTTTCAATGGCAGAATATGAAGCCGTGGGTTCAGGTTCGATTGCCTCGCATCTGGTCACTGATGTTACCGCGATAGATGATTTTATTGGTGCTAGCTTAAGTAAATTTATTGTTGCGGTATTAACTGTTATTGGCGTTGCTATCGTGTTGCTGTGGATGCACTGGCAACTTGCGCTGTTTATTTTATTAATGAATCCAGTAGTGATTTATTTCACCATGGTGATGGGTGCAAAAGTAAAGAAGCTAAAGGCAAACGAAAATATTTCCTTTGAATTGTTTCAGCAGGCGTTAATCGAAACCCTGGACGGCATTCAGCAAATTCGTGCCAGCAATAGAGAAGGGCATTATCTGCAACGTGTGGTTTCACGCGCGGAACAACTGAAAATAAACATGATCGCCTTCGGCTGGAAGAGTGATGCCGCCAACCGACTGTCCTTTTTTATATTCCTCATGGGTTTTGAAGTTTTTCGTGGCCTTAGCATGGTTGTGGTTTTATTTAGTGGTTTGACTATTGGTGAGATGTTTGCGGTTTATGCCTATCTCTGGTTCATGATGGGGCCAGTGCAGGAAATATTAGGCATTCAGTACAGTTATTACAGTGCCAATGCTGCCATTGAAAGAATTAATAAATTACAGGCGATGAAGTCGGAGCCACAATACCCACACATTAAAAACCCGTTCAAAGACAAACATACCGTGGGGTTAAGTGTAAAAAACGTGTGTTTTTCTTATGGAGAAGGACTACCAGTGCTTGATGGCGTTAGTCTGTCGATTGCACAAGGCGAGAAAGTGGCGCTGGTGGGTGCCAGCGGTGGCGGTAAATCAACTTTGGTACAAATTATTCTTGGTTTATATCCGGCCGATTCGGGTGAACTGTATTTTGATGACGTTAATTTAAAAGAAATCGGTCTGGATGTGGTTAGAGAAAATGTTGCCACCGTGCTGCAACAGCCAGCGATGTTTAATGATACGGTGAGAGAAAATCTATGTCTGGGACGTGATGTAAGCGATGCGCATATCTGGCAGGCACTGGAAATTGCACAGTTACGTGAAATAGTTGAGCAAATGCCACAGCAGCTAAATAGCATTATCGGTCGTAGTGGCATACGATTATCCGGCGGTCAGCGACAACGTCTGGCCATTGCACGAATGATACTGGCCAATCCTAAAGTCGTGATTTTAGATGAGGCGACATCATCACTTGATACCGAAACAGAAGCACTGCTACATGAAGCCATGCATACGTTTCTGCAAAACCGGACAACCTTGATAATCGCTCACCGTTTAAGTGCGGTGCGGCAGGCTGACCGTGTACTGGTATTTGACGCAGGTAAAATTATTGATGAAGGCAATCATCAGCAACTGATTAACAAAGAAGGTTTGTATCGTGATTTGTATGGTAGTAAAAGCTAACCAGGATGTTCGATTTGTAGTGACTGCCAACTTCTCTTAATGACCGAATGTTACCATTCAGTTGATAAACAAATCAGGTTTTGCTTGAATACA
>CAYQXD010000105.1:0-11659 GCA_964421315.1 uncultured Thiotrichaceae bacterium
GATCTCGCCAGATAATCCGAACATATCACGCACCACGGCCACAACTTAAAACAGAGTAGTGGCACAAGGAAGTGTCGTTTACGAACCAAAGGATGGATAAAACCAAATTTACATGGATTGACAGGATACACAGGATAAAAGCGGGGTTTATATTTTTTATCCTGTGTATCCTGTCAATCCATGTAAATTAAGTAATGTGAATTAACTCAGCCCAACCAGCTCAACCTTAAACACCAAAGTTGCATTTGCTGGAATCACACCACCGGCACCATGTTCACCATATCCCAGTTCTGGTGGAATCGTCAATTTACGCGCACCGCCCACTTTCATACCAGCTACTCCCTGATCCCAACCGGCAATAACCTGACCACCACCCAGCTTAAAGCTGAAGGTCTCATCGCGGTCATGGCTAGAATCAAATTTAGTGCCATCCGTTAACCAACCAGTGTAATGTACTTCAACAGTTTGTCCTGCAACAGCTTCTTCGCCATCACCAACAATTTGATCTTCAATTTCTAGTTCAGCCATAATTACCCTCTTATTTTATAAAGTTTGTCACTGTTTAGCATTATATGAAAAAAAAGGGATCCGAAGACCCCCTTTTTCTTTGCAATTTTTACACTCTATCTCACCTGTAAAAATCAATCATCTTTTCAAGAGAAAGCGGCGTAATCCTGGAAGCATTACCAGCAGCACCGAATGACTCGTAACGTGCTTTACAGATGTCCTTCATCGCTGCAGTAGCTTCTTTAAGGAATTTACGCGGATCAAAGTTTGATGTATTTTCAGCCAGATGTTTGCGAACAGAACCGGTTGATGCCATACGTAAATCAGTATCGATATTAATTTTTGCCACGCCGTTTTTAATGCCTTCCTGAATTTCTGACACTGGCACACCATAGGTCTGACCCATATCGCCACCATAACTATTGATGATTTTCAGCCATTCTTGCGGTACAGATGAAGAACCGTGCATAACCAGGTGAGTATTAGGAAGTCGCGCATGAATTTCTTTGATGCGGTCGATACGTAAAATTTCACCAGTAGGTTCCTGGGTGAATTTGTAAGCACCGTGTGAAGTACCAATAGCGATAGCTAGTGCGTCAACATTGGTTTGTTCAACAAAGTCAGCGGCTTCTTCTACAGAAGTTAACAGCAGATCCAGATCCAGCTTGCCTTCAGCGCCATGACCGTCTTCTTCACCCATTTCACCGGTTTCTAATGAACCCAGACAACCTAATTCACCTTCAACGGAAACACCACCCGCATGCGCCATTTTTACAACTTCTTTGGTCACATTAACATTGTATTCAAAAGAGGAAGGGGTTTTCATATCAGATTCTAATGAACCATCCATCATCACAGAACTAAAACCGGACTGGATGGAACGCAGACATACTGCTGGCTCTGAGCCGTGATCCTGATGCATAACCACTGGAATGTGTGGATACATTTCAATTGCAGCAGCTATTAAGTGACGTAAAAACGGTTCGCCCGCATAAGACCGCGCACCGGCAGAACCCTGCATAATAACCGGACTATTGGTTTCATCAGCAGCTTGCATGATGGCATGCACCTGCTCCATATTATTAACATTAAATGCCGGCATACCGTAATTATTTTCAGCAGCATGATCCAGCAATTGTCTCAGTGAAATTAAAGCCATTTTAGCTCTCCTCTAAAGTAAACTAATCTAAAACTATTCAAAAAAATCTTTCAGTAATATTGCCAAACATCATTGCACTGGCAGTTATTGAACGCTAACAATCTTCATTATGTTACTGCCGCCCTGATCGCCTATCATATCACCGCGTGTTAATACAATGCGGTCACCGGTGTTAACAATATTTTTACTCTTAAGTAAGTCCATCACACCGCGCGTCACATCTTTCGATGTAAGTTTATCAAAATCGACTTGCACCGGATAAACACCCCGATACAGCGTTACCTTACGTAGCGTGTCGCGCCGCGGCGTAATCGCGTAAATCGGAATTCCCGAGCTGATGCGCGACATCCACAGTACTGTTGCACCCGATTCGGTAAGGGAGGCAATGGCATTCATCTTAAGGTGATTAGCCGTGTACATTGTAGCCATTGCAATGGCTTCGTCTACCCGACCAAAAACAAGATCAACACGATGGTCGGAAACCATGGCTTCACGCTGTTTTTCAGCATGTTCGCAAATTCTTCCCATAGCAGCAACGGTTTTAGCAGGGTATTTACCCACTGCTGTTTCGCCAGACAACATTACCGCATCGGTACCATCTAATACTGAGTTAGCGACATCAAATACTTCAGCACGTGTCGGAATCGGGCTATCAATCATCGACTCCATCATTTGTGTTGCGGTAATCACTACCTTGTTCATACTTCTGGCTTTTTTAATCAGGCTTTTCTGTAGTGCTGGTAATTCAGCATCGCCCATTTCGACACCCAGATCACCACGCGCAACCATAATCACATCGGAGGCTTCGATTATTTCATCGATATTTTCAATTGCTTCAGCTCGCTCAACTTTAGTTACGATACTGGCATCGCTGCCTGCTGCTCTTACCAGCTCTCGGCACTGGATTACATCTTCTGCTTTTCTGGCAAAAGACAAAGCCATGTAATCCACTTCCATGGCAACTGCCGCTTTCAAATCTTCTTTATCTTTTTCTGTCAGTGCGGGTGCTGACAAACCACCACCTTTTAAATTGATACCCTTATTATTGGATAAAATGCAGGTGTAGAGAACAATGCATCGAACCTCATCACCAACTACTTCACTTACTTCCAGCTCAACACGACCATCGTCAAGCAAAAGAATATCACCGGCTTTAACGTCATTTGGCAGGTTTTTATATGCCAGGCCGACACGCTCCTGAGTGCCTTCGTTTTTATCCAGGCTGGCATCAAGAATAAAGGTTTCTCCCCGAATAAGCTGAACCTGGCCATCTTTAAACTTATGAGTGCGTATTTTTGGCCCCTGTAAATCCGCCAAAATTCCTACAATACGCCCTATTTTATCACTGCATTCACGAATCAGCTTAACACGATGTTTTTGCTCTTCATGCGAACCATGTGAAAAATTTAAACGAAATACATCAACTCCCGCCTGTATCATCTCAAGAATAACTTCAGATGAACTGGAACCAGGCCCTAGTGTCGCAACAATCTTCGTTCTGCGCATTGATGTTTTATTTAACCTCTGGTTAAAAATGAATCATAAAAAGTACACCGGAATCGTTCATGGCAGTTCACAGCATATACTCCATCCATGGAAATAGAAAAGTCGTTACTATTTATTTGCTGCTTCTTCCAGCATTGCAACTGCAGGCAATGTTTTGCCTTCCAGATACTCCAGGAAAGCACCGCCAGCAGTTGAGATGTAAGATATTTTATCGTAAATATCGTATTTCTGAATAGCTGCAATGGTATCACCACCACCAGCCAAACTAAAACCGGGTGAATTCGCAATAGCCGTGGCAACTGTCTTAGTGCCTTCACCGAATTGATCAAACTCGAATACACCAACCGGACCATTCCAGATAATGGTGCCTGCTTTTTCAATAATATCGGCCAGTACTTTTGCTGAATCCGGGCCAATATCAAAAATCATATCGTCATCCAGAACATCCCCGGCATCTTTTAATGTCGCAGTCGCATCTTCAGCAAATTCTTTTGCACAAACCACGTCTGTTGCTATGGGAATACTGGCACCACGACTGTTCATTTTTTCAATTAATGCTTTTGCGGTGTCCACCAGATCATCTTCGCATAATGATTTACCAACATTGTTGCCCATAGCTTTAAGAAAGGTATTAGCAATGCCGCCGCCAACCACTAGCTGGTCAACTTTTTCAGACAATGCTTCAAGTACGGTTAATTTCGTTGAAACTTTGGAGCCACCAACAATGGCTACCATTGGACGCGCCGGTTCTGCCAGCGCTTTTTCCAGGCAATCCAGCTCACTAGAAAGCAATAAACCGGCACAGGCAACATCTGCAAATTTACCTGCACCATGGGTTGAAGCCTGTGCACGATGTGCAGTACCAAATGCATCCATTACGAATACATCACATAAAGCGGCATATTTTCTGGACAGGGTTTCATCGTCTTTTTTCTCGCCCGCATTAAAACGAACGTTTTCCAGCAACACACATTCGCCAGCAGCAACTGTTGGTGCATTATCCAGATAATCTTTAATCAGACGAATATTCGTTCCTAATTTGGCAGACATAACCTCAGCGATAGGCTGCATTGAGTTTTCATCATCAGCCTTACCTTCTTCAGGACGACCACGATGAGACATCACCATAACCATGGCGCCAGCTTTCATACAATGCTCTACTGTTGGCATTGATGCTGTAATGCGTGCATCAGATGTCACTTTGCCATCTTTTACCGGCACGTTAAGGTCAGCACGAATTAAAACGCGCTTACCGGCTAAATCTAAATCTGTCAGTTTGATGAATGCCATGTCTACAACTCCAAAATGTTACTTAACTATTTTAAATACAGTTTGTTAAAAATATATTAACGTTTAACAAACCATACTAACATTTTTTATAAAAACACCAGCCCAGTTACATAACCGGGCTGGATTCTTATCACTTACAAGTGAAGGTATTTTGTTCGCGAGCAAGGCGCGGGAATGTTTTGAGCGCGGAGCGTACATCAGTACGTGAGCACACTCAAAATCATTTCTGCAATGCCGCTCCCGGACAAAAGGCCTTTACCTGGAGACGTGCTCTACAAGCCTAAGCATGTTGCATGTATAACCATACTCATTGTCATACCATGCAACCAGTTTCACAAAAGTACCGTCAAGTGCAATACCTGCTTCTGAATCAAAGATAGAAGAGAAACCACAACCACGGAAGTCAGTTGAAACCACTTTCTCATTGGTATAGCCCAGCGTTTTACTCATGTCGCCAGATTCTGAAGCGGCTTTTAATTCAGCACAAATTTCTTCGTAGCTTGCTTCTTTTTCCAGTTCAATGGTTAAGTCAACAACAGACACGTCTGAAGTGGGCACACGGAAAGCCATGCCGGTTAATTTGCCGTTAAGTTCTGGAAGAACAACGCCAACTGCTTTAGCCGCACCAGTAGAAGAAGGAATGATGTTTTCTAAAATACCACGACCACCGCGCCAGTCTTTCATAGAAGGGCCATCTACTGTTTTCTGTGTCGCTGTAGCAGCATGAACAGTGGTCATAAGACCACGCTTGATGCCAAACTTGTCGTTAATAACCTTAGCAACAGGTGCTAAACAGTTAGTCGTACAAGACGCAGCTGAAACAATAGCCTGACCCGCATATTCGTTGTGGTTAACACCATAGACAAACATTGGTGTGCTATCTTTTGAAGGTGCAGACTGAACAACTTTTTTGGCACCGGCATCGATGTGAGCCTGACAGCTTTCTTCAGTTAAGAAGAAACCAGTACACTCGATAATCATATCAGCGTTAATATCGCCCCATTTAAGATCAGCAGGATTGCGCTCTGCAGTTAAACGGATAGTTTTACCGTTAACGATCAGGTTGCCGCCTTCAACAGCGATATCGCCGTCAAAGTTACCGTGTACTGAATCGTATTTCAGCATGTAGGCTAAATAGTCTGCATCCAGTAAATCATTAATACCGACAACTTCAATTTCCGGGAAGTCTTTAGCGATCGCACGAAAAGCCATGCGTCCAATACGGCCAAAGCCGTTAATTCCGACTTTAATAGTCATATAATTCTCCAATCCTAATTAATAAAAATAAAACTTAAAAACTTTATTGCCGCGAATGACGCAAAGGAAAAGCGTACTTGTTCGAGTTTTTTGCAACTAAGTGCCTGTAAATTTATACAACTCTGGAAACTACTCAGATTGCCCCTAAAACCCGTCAGTTCAAGGCAAAAAATGTGAGCTTACAAGTGTAAGCGTCCATTTTTTAACGCAGAAATGGCGGTGTTTAGGGGTAAACTGAGTAGTTATCCAACGCTGTTTACTGCTTCAACCACTTTATCAACAGTAAAACCAAAGTACTCAAACAATTGATCAGCAGGTGCAGATTCGCCAAAGCGATCTATACCGACAACCGCGCCAGTGCCTACATACTTGTACCAGCCATCGGTCACAGCAGCTTCAACAGCAACACGAGCAGTTACCGCAGCCGGTAGCACAGATTCTTTATAAGCGTCATCCTGCGCATCAAATACATTAGTAGAAGGCATAGAAACCACACGAACCTTCTTGTCGGTAATTTGATCAGCCGCGCCAACCGCCAGCCCAATTTCTGAACCCGTTGCAATAATAATTACGTCTGGCGTACCCTCACAGTCTTTCAGCACATAAGCACCTTTAGCGATATTAGCAATTTGCTCATCGTTGCGAGTCTGATGCGGTAGAGCCTGACGCGAGAAGATCAGTGTAGACGGGCCATCTTTACGTTCAACTGCCTGCTGCCAGCACACTGCACTTTCTACCGTGTCACACGGACGCCATACATTCATATTTGGAATCATACGCAATGTCGGGATTTGCTCTACGGCCTGGTGCGTAGGACCGTCTTCACCGAGACCGATTGAGTCATGTGTATATACAAAAATACTTTGAATCTTCATCAGCGCAGACATACGCAGTGCATTACGCGCATATTCTGAGAACATTAAGAAGGTCGCGCCGAACGGGATAAAACCGCCATGCAAGGCAACACCATTCATAATGGCTGACATGGCAAACTCACGTACGCCGTAGTTAATATAGTTACTTGCCGGTGTATCAGCACGCATGGGTTTGTAGCCAGACCATTCGGTCAGGTTAGAACAACCCAGATCAGCAGAACCACCGAATATTTCCGGCAATGCAGCCGCATAAGCTTCGATTGATGCCAGTGAAGCCTGACGGGTAGCTTTTGACTCGCCTTTTTCGTTACACTCAGCAATATAAGCTGCAGATTTATCTGCCCAGTCTGCTGGCAGCTCACCAGCCATGCGACGCTCGTACTCAGCAGCTAGTTCAGGATGATCCGCTTTATAGGCAGCAAATTTGTCATTCCATGCCGCTTCTGCAGCAGCACCTTTTTCTTTAGCATCCCAGCCAGCATAGACATCAGCAGGTACGTCAAAAGCATCGTGATCCCAGCCTAAAGCGGCTTTGGTCATGTTGATTTCTTCCTGACCCAGTGGTGCACCATGACAGGCATGACTGCCCGCTTTATTAGGCGAACCAAAACCAATGGTGGTTTTGCAGCAAATCATGGTAGGTTTGTCAGTCATTGCCCTGGCAAATTCCAGTGCTTTAGCAAGGGCTTCAGGATCATGGCCATCGACATCAGCAATAACATGCCAGCCATAAGACTCAAAACGTTTAGGCGTATCGTCGGTGAACCAGCCTTCAACATGGCCATCAATAGAAATACCATTGTCATCCCAGAACGCAACCAGTTTGCCTAAACCTAAGGTACCAGCCAGTGAACAGGCTTCGTGAGAAATACCTTCCATCAAACAACCATCACCCAGGAACACATAGGTGTTGTGGTCAACAATGTTGTGGCCACCCTGGTTGAATTGGGCCGCTAACGCACGTTCAGCAATGGCCATACCTACTGCATTGGTAAGGCCCTGACCCAAAGGACCAGTAGTGGTTTCAACACCCGGGGCATATCCATACTCAGGGTGACCCGGTGTTTTAGAATGTAACTGACGGAAGTTTTTCAGATCATCAATACTTAAATCATAACCGCTTAAATGCAGTAATGAATAAATCAGCATTGAGCCATGGCCATTCGAAAGCACAAAACGGTCGCGATCAGTCCACTTTGGGTTGGCTGGATTGTGTTTTAAATTATCATTCCACAGCACCTCTGCGATATCCGCCATACCCATTGGCGCACCGGGGTGACCGGAATTTGCTTGTTGCACGGCATCCATACTCAAGGCACGAATGGCATTTGCTAAGTCTCTACGTGAAGGCATAGTGCTCTCCGATTAAGTTTTTGTAACTGAAAAAACCACCACAACAGGCCAGGAACAGCACCTGAGAAGCGACAAAAATATTATTGGAATCAATGAGTAAGACAGCCTGGTAACACGTAAATCGCTAAGTCAGACAGCATCGAAAGGCGCGTATTTTCCCTTAATTTGACACAATGAGCAAGCTGGAAAAGCAGTGAATAGCGAATAGCGAATAGTGAATAGTTAAAAACAGGGGAATAATTAATAGTTTGGGTTTTCACTATTCACTATTTATCCCCATGGATGGGGTGTATGCTGGGAATCGTCAGGAACGATTCCAATGCACTATTCACTGTTAACTATTCCATCCTTTGGTCCGTTACAAGAAAATTGCTCCTGCATTTTCTATATACCGTCCATCCATGGACATAACAGCACCTCCATGTGCTACTGCTCACTGCTTTATTCACTGTTTTTCCACTTAATAGAACAACCCATACTCGGTATTTGCAACTCAGGCCCCCGGCCTGTTTGCGCAACCTGCTTCATGGCATCAAATAAATCACGCTTAACATCTGCCGCAGCCGCTTCTTTACGGCTTTCATCCAAACGCCCGCGATACTGCAATTGCATTTTATCGTTATAACCAAAAAAATCCGGGGTACACACTGCGCCATAGGCTTTTGCTACCTGCTGCGTTTCATCTAACAAATATGGAAACGGAAAATCAAACTGCTGTGCAATTTTTTTCATATTGTCGAATGAATCCTCTTCATACTCAGCCGGATCATTCGACATAATAGCAACAGTGTTCACGCCATACTCCATTAACTCTCTGGCATCACGCACAATACGCTCGCGTATTGACTTCACATATGGACAGTGATTACAGATAAACATCACCAGCAAACCTTTTTCACCGCGCACTGTTTCTGGTGTCCAAATTTTTCCATCAACACCAGGCAAAGAAAAATTCTCAACTGGCTTATCAAATTCACATACCGGGGTTTCAAGTGATACCATATTACTTACTCTCTCATATATTTGTATTTCTATATCGCCACTGACAGAACAATCTCATCGAAGCTAATTACAGACACACTCTAACACTGATTTCGCTTCCCCTGCGCAACGTGCAAACAGAAACCTACTTATCTGGAGAAAATCATGCCAACTCCAGGACTAATCAGATCTATTTAGTCGTTGAAATTATAGAAATAATCGCTACACACTGGTAAAATGGTGGATTCCGCTAAGGAATAGCGATACTGAGTATTTGCTCTGGAATTTTCAGCGCTCAACCTGGTCATAAATATACTGGGCAGCATTAAACAAACAGTCAACCTTTACACGCAATATGCATTTGCATATATATCGGGCATACATTAATAATTATGGGCAATTCTATGGCATCTCCAATCCTGGAACAAGACAAACAATCACGTCTTAAAACACTTATCGCTAAGGGAAAAGAGCAAGGCTATCTTACCTATGCCGAGGTCAACGACCATTTACCTGAAGGCATTGTCGACCCGTCTCAAATTGAAGACATTATCAACACCATTAATGATATGGGCATCAGGGTAGTAGAAACCGCGCCTGAAGCCGAGTCACTGGTACTAACTGACGCTTCCGTCAGTGAAGCAGACGATGAAACCACCGAAGAAGCCGTTGCCGCACTGGCATCAATCGAAACCGAGCTTGGTCGCACCACTGATCCGGTACGCATGTACATGCGCGAAATGGGCAGCGTTGAGCTACTGACCCGAGAAGGCGAAATTGAAATCGCCAAACGCATCGAAGAAGGCTTAAAACAGGTATTACAGGCACTGGCGACCAACCCTAAAACCGTCAGCAAAACCATTGATATGTGGGAAAAAGTACAGGCTGGTGAAAAACGCCTTAACGAACTAATAGTAGACTTCCACAAAAGCGATGAAGAACTTGACCGGCTCGCCGAAGAAGCCCTGCTTAGAGCAGCAAAAGAAGCCGAAATGGCCGCAGCGGGCAAGCCCGTCATAAAAGAAGAAACCACCGACACCGGCCCGGATATCGAAAAAGTCAAAAAAATCTTCGTCAAAATCAAACGCGCACATACCCGCTGCCAGAACGCCATAGATAAAAAAGACAGCACCACTGAAGAAATCAGTAAAACACGTACCATTATGGCGAGCACTTTTCTGGAATTCAAATACACACCATTACTGGTCAACCGCTTAACCATCGACCTTCATGGCACCATTAACCGCGTACGCCAACTGGAAAGACACATCCTTAGCCTTGCCGTCACCAAAGCACACATGCCGCGCAAGATAATGATCACCACCTTCCCGCAAAACGAAATCAATACCAAATGGGTTGATAAATACTGCAAAGGTCACGAGTACTCAGAAAAACTAAAAGAACTGGCACCTGAAATAAAAATCACCCAGCAAAAACTGGCAGTGATAGAAAAAGAATTCGGTCTAACCATTTCAGACATCAAAGAAATCAACCGTAAAATGTCAATTGGTGAAGCCAAAGCACGTCGCGCCAAAAAAGAAATGGTCGAAGCTAACCTACGCCTGGTTATCTCAATAGCAAAAAAATACACCAACCGCGGCCTGCAGTTCCTCGATTTAATTCAGGAAGGCAACATTGGTCTGATGAAAGCCGTCGACAAATTTGAATACCGCCGTGGTTACAAGTTTTCTACTTACGCCACATGGTGGATTCGCCAGGCAATTACCCGCTCCATTGCTGACCAGGCACGTACCATTCGCATCCCGGTTCACATGATTGAAACCATCAACAAACTCAACCGCATCTTCCGCCAGATGCTACAGGAAATGGGTCGCGAACCAACACCGGAAGAACTGGCAGAAAAAATGGAAATGCCAGAAGATAAGGTACGCAAAGTACTTAAAATTGCCAAAGAACCCATCTCCATGGAAACCCCGATTGGCGATGACGAAGACTCACATCTTGGTGATTTTATCGAAGACGTAAACATCATGGCACCCATGGACTCAGCCACCGGTGAGTCACTACGCGAATCAACCCGCAACATACTCACTACATTAACGGCTCGCGAAGCAAAAGTGCTGTGCATGCGCTTTGGCATCGACATGAACACCGACCACACCCTGGAAGAAGTCGGCAAACAGTTTGACGTAACCCGTGAACGCATACGCCAGATCGAAGCCAAAGCCCTACGCAAACTTCGCCACCCAAGCCGTGCGGAAAACCTGCGCAGTTTCCTCGGCGATGACGAAGATTAATACTGACAGTCAGGATGACACAGCAGGCAAAGCAATATAAAATATCACCGCTTCCCTACCTGTGATATCGTTTTTACCATCACCATCACAATACGGGCCTGTAGCTCAGCTGGTTAGAGCATCCGACTCATAATCGGCAGGTCGAAGGTTCAAGTCCTTCCAGGCCCACCATTTATTTCCTATCCTGGCATTGCCGATTCTTGATAATAATTTTCCTTGTGATAGCTGGAAGCCACATATCATGCGGGGTTCAGCAGTGATTGGTTAACCTGTACCAGTTGAGTTAGATGGTCCTAGCTTGTTGGCTTGATCCATATTTATCTTTATGGCTTATCAGACGAATTTGAGACCCACTGTTTATGGGGGCTCCACCCTCGTAACGAAAGTCGTGTAGGTTTAAAACAGACTCAAAAAAGCCCTAAGGTGTAAAATGCGCTATGAAATTTCCTAAACGCATCCAGCCGCTGATTGAA
>CAYQXD010000106.1:0-11610 GCA_964421315.1 uncultured Thiotrichaceae bacterium
TTAAAATGGCAATGACCATGCATGTAAATATAGTTAGTGCAGAACAGGAAATCTATTCAGGCACGGTAACACAGGTGTTTGCACCGGCAGAAATGGGTGAAGTGGGCATTTTCCCACGTCATGCACCGATGTTGTCAACATTAAAAGCAGGTGTGGTTCGTGTTGTTTCACAGGAAGGTGAAGAACAAAGCTTTTTTGTCAGTGGTGGTATCCTGGAGATACAACCACATATAGTGACTGTACTTTCAGATACCGCATTACGCGCTGCCGATATTGACGAGTCTGCTGCACTAGAAGCAAAAAGTCGTGCGGAAGCCGCCATGAAAGATAAAGCCTCTGATATGGACTATGCAAAAGCAAAATCTGAATTAATCGAAGCGGTTGCTCAGATTGAAGCTTTGAAGAGACTTCGCAAGAAAAAATAAAGCAAGTCAGTTATTACAGATGTAAAAATATGTATCTAGGCTAAAATAAAAAGGTCGAATTCGAAAGAATTTGGCCTTTTTTGTTTCTACAAAATACAAACTATTAAAACAGATAAAAGCGCGTGGGGTGGATGCGCTATCGCTTATCCATCCTAAGGTTCGTTAACGGTACATCTATGTACCACTGCTCCACCCTACGAACTTCATGTGTCAAATTAATATAAGGACTAAGTCAGATGAATTTATCGGTAATCATTTTAGCAGCAGGCGCAGGAACACGTATGCGTTCATTAAAACCGAAAGTTTTACACAAACTTGCCGGTTTACCCATGGTTGAACATGTTTATAACACCAGTAATAAACTGGGCGCGCAACAGATTCAGGTGGTATATGGGCACGGTGGCGATCTATTAACGCAGCAGTGCGAACACTTTAATGTTGAGTGGTGTCTGCAAGCAGAGCAGCTTGGCACAGCCCATGCCGTTCAACAGGCAAGTCCAAATATTGAAGGTGATTCTATAGTTCTTATTTTGTACGGTGACGTGCCTTTAATAAAAGTAGAAACACTACAAACTTTAGTCGAAAAGGTTTGCGCAAACAATATTTCTTTACTGACAGTAAATCTTGATGATCCTACAGGTTATGGCCGCATTGTTAGAGACTATAAAGATAGCAGTAAAAAAGTTGTTGGCATCATCGAGCATAAAGATGCTTCTGATGAAATTAAAAAAATAAAAGAAGTAAACACCGGCATACTTGCATTAAGAGCCGCTTATCTCAACGAATGCCTGGACAAAATCGACAATAATAATGTACAGGGTGAATATTATTTAACCGATATCATTGCTCTGGCGGTGAATGACGGCAATGAAGTATTCACCACACAGGTAGAACACAGTTATGAAGTTGAAGGTATTAATGATAGAAAACAACTGGCTAAACTTGAAAGAATTTTTCAGCATGGTATTGCAGAAAAACTATTAACCGATGGTATCAGTATTGCTGATCCACAAAGAATAGATGTCCGCGGCGAGTTAAGAGTGGGCAATGACAGTTTTATTGATATTAACTGTGTGTTTGAGGGTGAGGTTAATTTAGGCACAGGGGTGACAATTGGCGCAGGTTGCGTGATAAAAAACGCAACGATCGCCAGTGACTGCATTATTAAGCCCTATTCCGTTATTGAAAATGCCATTATCGACTCACGATCAGAAGTTGGCCCTTTTGCTCGCATTCGTCCCGGCACACATTTAAAAGAAAATAGCCGCGTCGGCAACTTTGTTGAAATTAAAAACACAGAGCTGGGTGAAAACAGCAAAGCCAGTCATTTAAGTTATCTCGGTGATAGTGAAATAGGCAAAAACGTCAATATTGGTGCCGGTACCATTACCTGTAATTATGATGGTGCGAATAAGTTTAAAACAATTATTAAAGACGGCGCTTTTATTGGTTCGGATACACAATTGATAGCGCCAGTAACCGTTGGGGAAAATGCCACGATTGGAGCTGGCTCCACCATAACAAAAGATACAGAAGATAACTGTTTAACTTTAAGTCGCGCTCCGCAAAAGCAAATTAAAGACTGGCAGCGCCCGGAAAAGAAAAAGAAATAAAAAAACATAATTAGAGCGTTTTGTACGAAACAAAGGATGGGGATGATAGTGGTATTGAGTTTTTACACTATCATGCAAAGCTCTCAATTAAATTATTCTTTTGTAGAGGCCTGGCCATATAAATGGGAATTCAAAAATAATTGTACTAGTTGTGCCCTATCATAGTGCATGAAAAACCTGACTGATTATAACGCATTGATTTTGTTGTATTTAAGCGATTGCTGTTATAGCAAAAAAACAGCAATCCGATTGGATATATTGCCCGTATCTATCTAAAATTAGCTATCTGCATTTATTGTTGAACAGAGGGTGGTTTTAGTGTCAGTCGTTATGAATTCAGAAACAGATTTTACCTTCCCGGAAAGGCGCGCAGTTGATAAACGTCAAATAGTACTACAGCATATATGCCTGCAACTGGCATCATTGGGGCATCGCTGTCAGTTAAGTGATGATCAGGGTTATCTTGCTGTCGCGGATAGCCTGCTGAAAAATTACTCAGCACAGCGTCAATTGCTGGCAGAATATCGTTGTCCGGCAGACCAACGCATTCAAATTTTTTTAAATGATTACTTTAAGCGCAGCGGCGTTGACGTTGAAATTAAATTGCCGGGTGAAACCTTTAATTTGAATGAACCAGGCATCGCGCGTGAATTATCGCTGCCTTACAACAGCGATACCTATAAATCTGACCTTATTGAATCGTATCGTTTAATTCAGGGCGTATTACATAATCCTAAAAATGATCGCCGTACTACATCCGGTGTATTTCATATTGTAGAAGGTGGTTTGCCGATACCAGCAGACAAAAAAGCTGTACCGGTTGCTGTGTATGCCAATTTATTACAGGTAGCACTGGATCCACCAGCAGAATTAATGAGCCTGCCGATTACCAGTGGTGTTGTGGGTGAAAGTGAAAAACCAGTCAACATGTGGGTTTCATTATTATTACGGCCAATCGTACGACCGGAAGTTGGCGGCGTGTTACCAGAAAAACGCCTGGAAACACGATTTTTCGCCCCCGGTACACTGGTGTCAAACCTGGATTTTGTCGAATCGATTTTTGGTAATGGTGGCGATCCATTTTTATCTGAAAATGATGCTGCTCTGGATATTGATCATTGGACAGGCCATAGTGGCTGCGTCATTCTGGCCCCACACCTGACTAAACTAAGCAAAAAAATTCTGGGTTTGCCGCACTACGATGATGCTAATGAGCGCCAGCGTGCTGACGGTATGTGCTGGAAAAAAGACGATGAACTCTATAATGATGGCGGTGCTTTCAAAATTGTTTGTCGTGATATGAAAGGTGTCATCGTTACCATCATTGCTGATAATTATTTCGGTTACAGCAAAAAAGAAGTTAAATCACAAATAAGTTATTCAGCGAATTTATTTGGCGGTGTAGAAGAAGAACATGCTGGCGGTGCGATAGCTTTTCCTCGATTCAACCTCGGTAATTATTATTTACCAAAAATTGAAGATGAAATGACAGCGCATACCTTTACCCGTTTATGTAAACAGTTAGAGGGTGGTATTACGGTTAAAGAAGAAGGTTATGCGCTTGATGATTTTTATTCGGACATTGTTTATATTCCAGAAGACGCACATATTGATATGCAGCAACAGCTTATTAGCTGGTCAAAAGGTGGCGCCGGGCAACAATTAAAATTACGAGTAAAACATACTTATATTTACCCCAGTGGTTTTAAAGTGCATATGCAAAAACACCCACAGGCACCAAGCTGGCGTTTGATTGGCACCCTGGGTGAAGGTACTTTTTGTCATAAACCGAGTACGGTTTCGGGTGGCGGAAAATCTGAAATTTCAAAATCCATTCAGGACTCGATGATTTCTGGCCCGGTTTTTATCGGTGATTTTGAAGAGGATATGAACCAGGTAGCAAGCATCATTAATTATGATTATTCAAACCGTCGCCGTGATGCTTCTGAAAATGATGATCGCGGTGTTTTGAGTAAGGAGCGTAGCCTGGGTTCGGTAATACGTTTATTAACACCATCAGTTGAGATCTATACTGATGCATACAATCAGTGGTTAGAAGGCATTCCACAACATATATTGGCACTGGTTTATATGATTAAACGTTTTTATAAACCGCAGTGGGGAGAAAACTGGCGTAAACATTTTTCAGTCGATGAAGTTAATGGTTATCCCGGACATGAGTTGAAATTTGATGGCCGTAAACTGATTACCAGTTATTTACGTGTCGGTGTTCGCAGTGACGGCACCTGGCGAATTTATAAATTAAGACAGGATTTTGTTGCCGCGACAAAAGTACAGACCGAAGATGATATTAGCGCTACCACGGTAGTGCCAGTAAATTATGTAGATGGCGAGTTAAATCCACGTTATAAAAACCCAAGCGTTAAGCTGGTTAAAAATTGTGAAAATCATTTATTTCAGCGTCCTGATGATGCGATTAATCGTGGTTTAGATACACAGACAGAAGCCGATTTTGCCGGATCAGAAAATTTTATTTCAAATTTTGAACCGCTGCGTAGTGATGATGCGCGTGAGCTGGTTGAAGATGCGATTAGTTTTCAGGATTATTCTCAGCCTATGCAGCAACTAATTACGAAAGCGGCCGATACAGAGGATGTTTACTTTGTGTCTTCAGCGCATCCACGTATTGTTGATGGTGAGCTAACTAAAAATGTTCGTTACCTGCAGCGGCGTCCTGATCTTGCCAACCCAAGAAATTTATACCTTGCACGAATGGGTACGCGTTTGTCACGAGGTCTATCGCTTGATAAGCCAATACACTTCCCGGTTAATGCGGTATTACAGGGGCGGCGTAATAACCCGGAAGAGAAAGCGGCAGGCATCCGGCCACTAGCCGTTTATAATCCCATTCATTATCAGGAGCTGCCTGAATTGTTTATGGATTTAATCTGCAGCCTTACCGGAAAATCACCTTCAACAACCGGTGCCGGTTCCGAAGGAGCGCTAACCAAAGGCCCCTTTAATGCGCTCTCCACCACGGCCGATTTAAATAATGCACTGGTATCCTTTATCTTATGTGATTATGCCGGATATTCCTCTGCGGCTGGATACATTGGTACTCGCCGTCGTATCGATCATGATATAAGCATGTTGATTCCTGAAATCTGGTGCCGCCTACCGATAAAACATCGTGACCCTGTTTATTTAATAGAAAATGGTCATCTTGAAAAAATAGAAGATTTTGAGCATGAAGGTAAAACCATTTATGGCAGTCGCCTGGGTTATCGCATTACTGAAAAATTTGTCCACACCTTCTTCGGTAAAGTATTTGATAGCCCAACTATCGTTTTTGATGAAGAAATGCTGCGCCCCGAAACTCAGGGAATGGAAGCCTACGTTGATGGCATCAATAATATTGTTGAAGCACAGAAAAAAGTTGCAAAAGCGTATTTTGTGGATGGCTCTATTAATGATGCCTGCCCACCACTGCAGGTTGTGTTGCACATAATGGCAGAGGGTCAGTATCAGGGTAAAACCATAGATGACCCATCACTGCGTGAAATGTTCACCCTTGACTATCTATTACAAAGTGACTGGTATAAAGAGCGCCTGGTAATTAAGCAACAGCGTGACGCTACTCTATGGAAAATGAATAAAAATTATATAGAGCAGAAGATGGATGAGAGCAATGAATCAGTAACGGAATTATGGGCTGAACTACAGGGTCAAATGGAAAATGCTGAGCAAATGCTCGAATGGGTTAACAGTGATAGTTACCTGGAGCGTTTACAGGGAACCTTAGGTGCTGACTGGATACATAAGAGTGATTAACCTTATAAATTATTATCCGCAAGTGAACGGATAAACACAAACAGGTGAAGTTAAACTTTGCTTTTATTTGTGCTTATCCGCGATCATCTGCAGAAGCGTTTTATTTTTTATTATGCAACACTACCAAAAGATTTATCCACAGCGCCCGCTGGAACATTAAGTCCGGCAAGACGGCAGCCTTCAGCAACCGGGCCTCCAGGGATCATTTGATAAAGATATTTCATGCCGCCGCGAGAATGAAATCTTTCTTCAAGCGCATCTTTTATCTGTCGCATATGTGGGAACTCAACCTTGCCATAATATTCCTGTAGTGCGCGAATGAGTTCCATGTGATCTTCATTCAGTTCTAATCCATCAGTCCTGGCTGTTTCTTCAGCTATTTTAAGGTCCCAATCATGTGGTGCATTGGGGAATGATTCAAGTGAAACGTTCATTAGTTGCTCCTGTTGTGTGTTGGTTGTAAAACTTTATGGTATTTAATTCGTTAACTATGGGAACGTGGTTGAAGTAAAATCTTTAACGTTTTGTTGCCCCATAACTATCCATCGAGGTGTTGCCTCACCGATACCGGCATCAATTAAATCAGGATGCTCGGCAGCTAATTGTTTAACAATAACTTCCTGAGAGGGATCAATGTCTACAATAAAAATATGTTTTCCGTTATCAAGATCCTTCTGAAAACGTTTGAAGTCTTTGTGAGGTGTTTGTATGCCATAAAAACCACCGCTCCAGGTTAAAAAACCAAACATGACAATAGCAAGAAAATAAAAAGGCGTCCATGTGTAAGTTTCTGGCGGCGCGGTTAAATAACCAATAGCCAGCACCAGCACTGCAGCTAATGTGCCAAATAATGCGCCGAGAATAGTGCCATGCACAACATCCTGTTTAAAAACAGATTCTATATTGTGTAGATGTTTATGTTTGTCCACACTGGTGTCGTCTTTACTTAACACATGTATCTGTGGTGACACTACACCTCTACGTTCTAGCTCCTGTTCAATTCGATCAAGGTCATCAAGGTCATCAAGGTTATCGCTAATAAAGTAATGTCTTTTCATGTTTTCCCTCTGCTCTAATCATAAGTTAAAGGCTGATATTAAGTTCAACAGTCTGCTGGTAAACCTATTCAGCCTCCACCATGGGTGATATGCCTTCATTTATCAAGCGTACAGATTCCTCATGCATGGTTTTAATATAACTACTAAAATAATCGTTTTTATTTATTGTGCCGTAGGTCATACAGCAATGTTCAACAGCATGGTTAAAATCATAAGTGTATTCGCCAGCATCCCAGTCAACAGCATTACTATCGATAGCTTTGTGGTAACGGTCGACAAACATGGCAGCGGAAGAAAGAGCCAGACGATGTAATACTTCTTCAAATTCCTTTTTTTCTATACAAACTGCCCTCTCCTGTTCACCTGCGTTGTTGTTTCTCCAGTCATGCATTGAAACCGTGAAACCAGTGAGTTCTTGTATTTTTTTAGAAACGGATTGTTCGTCAATATGATGAGAGCTAGTAGTATTTGATATACGCACTGGTATACCGTGTTGAAACTTCACATCAAGACCTGACTCAATACGATGCCAGCCACTGTGGCAGGTGCTCATTAACATAAAATCCCCCTCATGCATAAGTTAGAATGAGCATATATGTAATATTAAGGCGCTGATGATTTTAAAAGTCAAGTTGTGACAGTGAAAAGCAGGAAAGATTATGGTGCCTAAGTTTAGACGAACATTAATAGTTGTGTAAGCAGTTGATTTTATGGTTATTTTTTATGGCAAAGTTTGATAATTAAGGATGTTATAAAAATATTTTATCCTGAGTTACTAAGCTGTGGATAAAAGAAAACCGAGATTAGTGTCTATCAGTTAAAAAGTGTGTCAAGTTAAAGCGCTAAAATTTAGCGCTGCCTTATCGTGTATGTGTAGATAATCAAAAATAATATGGATTGAAATGGTGAAAAATAATAATAATAAAAAAGCTCCCTTGCGTTGGCGGCGAACAAAAATTGTTGCCACGCTTGGGCCGGCGACTGATTCTGAAAAAAGAATAAATGAATTAATTAAAGCTGGCGTTAACGTTTTTCGTCTGAATATGTCACATGGTGATCATGAATATCACCGAAAGATATTTAATAGAATTCGTCTTTGTGCAAAGAAGATGCATGCGCATACGGCTATTTTAATGGATTTATGCGGGCCTAAAATACGTACAGGAAAATTTAAAAATGGCAGCATAATATTAAAGGCAAACGCAAAAGTTATTAGTTGTGCAGCGGGCATGGGAGAAGAAGGTTTAATTATTTCGCAGTATAAACAGCTTTGTAATGATGTAAAACAGGGGGAAAGGATATTACTTGATGATGGCAATCTGGAATGCCGGGTTGAATCCGTAAAAGGCAAAAATATTCAATGTAAAGTTATTTATGGCGGTGAGCTTAAAAACAATAAAGGCATTAACCTCCCTGATTCAACAGTTACTGCATCAAGTTTTACCACCAAAGACAAAAGAGATGTTGAACTGGCGATGGCATTAAATGCCGACTTTGTTGCTTTAAGTTTTGTACGAACAGCTAACGACATTGAAATCGTAAAAAAATACATGCAGCGTAATAACAACAAAATAGCTGTTATTGCAAAAATAGAAAAGCCGGAAGCAGTGGCTAATATTGATAGTATTATACTATCTGCCTATGGCATCATGATTGCTCGGGGTGACCTGGGTATAGAATTACCAGCAGAGCAAGTGCCATTAATTCAAAAAGAAATAATTAATAAAGCCCGCCTGAATAATCGTCCTGTCATCGTTGCCACGCAGATGATGGAGTCAATGATTAGCAATGCAAGACCGACGCGGGCAGAAGTCGGTGATGTTGCCAATGCAGCCATGTCGAGTGCTGATGCCGTTATGCTTTCAGCAGAAACAGCGGTAGGCAAATACCCGATTAAAGCGATAAAGATAATGGACAGGGTGTTACGTGAAATAGAAGCCTATCAATGGAAGCGGGGTATATTTGGCGATAAACTGGATGAAAGCAGTAAAGTACCTTCTGCAAAAAAAGCCATATCACAAGCGGCAAGCACGTTAGCGCAAGATTTAAAATTACAGGGAATTTTAGTGCCAACACGCAGTGGGCATACAGCGATAGTGTTGTCGGCAGCACGCCCCTCTACGCCATTATTAGGGGCATCAACAAGCATTACTACCTGCCAAAAGCTGGCGTTACATTGGGGTGTTATTTCGTTTTTAATGAGCAAGGAAATAGTGCGGGACTGGCATATACTGGTACAGGAAATTAGTGAGTATTATAAATTAACACGTACAGGTAATCGGGTATTGCTGGTTTCTGGTTTTAATGATGATGAAGAATTAAATGAGCCCGTGTTAAAAATCATGAAAGTAAAAAATAAATAATTTTTGAGGTGCCCTTTATTTGAGCATTTTTACTGGTGTTGCTGTGGTACGATGTGGCGCCGCTTAAATGCGGGTACATAATAGTTTTGACCATTTTGCGGTGGGCGTTGGTAATAAGGTCGCAGGTACAGCGATTGTAAATCTGGATAGCGTCGCCTTATATTTTGATTTTGTTTATAATCAAAATAGTTCATCCAGCCAGTTGGCCCGCCGCCTGGGCAAAATGGTAGCTCATTGCGCGGGAAACCAGGAAAAGACATAGCGCTGACGGGGAAAAATAAAACAATAAAAACAAGAGTGGGTTTTATTAAAATATAAATTTCCTTGATAGCATTTTTTAATTTTGTCATAGTGCTAACCTGAGCCAGGTTTATTATAGATAACAGCCCAGAGTCCTGGAAGCCTCCTTTGATTATATCAGGGTTGTCAGCATCAAATAGAGAGAGTTGCATGCTATACAGTAAAACAATTATGCCTGGTAGAGCGATTATTATGTTCATGTTTTTGATAAACATGTCATTGATAAACATGACAACTGCAGCTGCATCAAATGTCTCTATTCATAAAAATGAAACCACTGGCTTGCTGACCTGGACGGCAGAGGATACCGGTTTTAGCATTGAGTTAATTCAATTAATACCGGACTTTATCCGTGCAATCTATGAAAAACATCATTTTCCGCCTGAAGAAGTTGAGCGTGCAGCCAGCTATTGTATATTTGGTACGATTTTAAAAAACACTTCAGAGCAGCATTTAAGTTATCGGGTAAAAAACTGGTCTTATCGCACTAAAGATGGAAAAGAGTATCCTGTTAAAACCAAGACGCAATGGCTAGAAGAATGGAAAAAGGCGGGTATATTGTTTTCCTGGACTTTATTGCCTGATATAGGTGAGTTTGCAGTCGGTGACTGGCAACAGGGTTTTACTACTATTAAGCTAGCCAGAGAAAGTGAATTTGATTTAATTTATACCTGGCAGCTAGATGGTACTGCACATACGGGCGTGTTAAAAAATCTAAAATGTGCGCCTGAATCGCTTCCTGGTTTTGAATAGGCTGATTTTGAATAGAATATAAGTAACTATTCAGCGTATTAGGTAAATAGTCTGTAGCTGTTTAGGGGTGAAAGTAGCGTATTAGGTAAATAGCATCAACCCCTAACAGACTAAATACCTACAGACTAAACCCCTAAAAAAAACAGACTAAACCCAAAAAATCAATAATCTGCATCCTTTTTATAAATTACGCTGAGTAGTTACGAATATAATATGATTGATTTAAAGAAATTTTTACTAGTAGTGTTGTGCTGTCTTTCATTTTCAGTTGCCGCTGACTGGCAGCAACCTGAGCTAAGCCATAATTTAACCCCTATGGCAAAGAATATTCCAGCCAGTGATTTTGAGTTGCTGGACATGGATGAGGAAAAGAAAAAACTGTCTGATTACCGGGGTAAAGTTATTCTACTTAATTTTTGGGCAACCTGGTGTCCACCCTGTGTCCGTGAAATGCCGTCGATGGAGCGCTTGCAGCAGAAGTTCAGTGCAGATGATTTTAAAGTCATCGCGCTAAACCAGATGGAAGAGATTGACCAGGTTTTTGCGTTTACCGGGCAGTTAGAAATTGATCTGACTTTTGAGATTTTGTTTGATAGCCTAAGCACAGTATCACAGGCATACTCAGTGCGTGGTTTGCCTACAACCTATCTGATAGATAAACAGGGCAACATACGTTATCGTGCTGTTGGTGGTCGTGATTTTAACCACCCAGAAGTGATAAAAATAATAAAAGCGCTAATTAAAGAATAAAGTAACTACTCAGCGTATTCTGTAAGAAGAATGCAGGTTATTGAATTTTTGTTGTGGTTTAGTCTGTATTTTTAGGGGTTTAGTCTGTAGGTATTTAGTCTGTTAGGGGTTGATGCTATTTACCTAATACGCTACTTTCACCCCTAAAATAGCTACAGACTATCCACCTAATAATCCACTTTCACCCCTAAACAGCTACAGGCTCTTTACCTAATACGCTGAGCAGTTACAGAATAAATCAATCAATAAGCATCACTATCGTTTCGGCGGTGTTTTTATTGATGTGCAATAACACCTCACAATATTCATTAATTTCATCGACCGGCGTAGGATCATCTGCACAATTACAGCCGGATATTATTCCTGTATAAAACAGCCCTGCTTTAACATGTATATGTTTTTTATCACTTGTGACATGTAATACCGTAACCGATAAATTTTTACCGAGGGCATAACTGCTTTGTGTTAAGCCCTGTTGCAGAGGCAGTAAGTCGGCATCGATAGAGCAAAGTTCTTTTTTTAGTGTTTTACTGAAGGTATCGGTGTTCCAGGCTTG
>CAYQXD010000107.1:0-11472 GCA_964421315.1 uncultured Thiotrichaceae bacterium
CGAAGCTCTAGCTTCTTACCCATTACCTCAGCAACTTTCGCCATCGTATTTAAACTGACACTGGTATCTTCCGGGTCGACCAGGCGATTAACTTGCATACGGCTCGTTTCAAGCACTTTTGCAAAAGCTGTTTTTGTGGTGTTATGTTCAGCCAGGTACTGGTTAACTTCCCACGCAAGCACACGAGCAACAGCAATTGCCTGAGCTTCACCTAAAATGCCTTCTTCTTCTAAAAAATCATCAAAACTAGAACCAATATGTTTATTTTTCATTATGTCACCTACTTCGCATTCAAAACGGTATTTCGTCGGCTTTTTGCTAAATCAAAATCTTTTTTAGGAATCTTCCTGGTTTTCTTTTTAAACCCATGCAATAGCACCATATCGTGCTTTGCAATCGTAAAAAAGACCCGAGTAATACAGCCATCATTAATATTACTGCGCACTTCCCATAAGTTTTTATCGAGCTTTTCAACCAGCGGCATACCCAGTGGCCAGCCCTCCTCAACGGTTTTTATATCAAAACCGACTATCCTTTTATCTGCCTTATCCAGCATTTTTAGCCATTCTAAAACAGGTTCTTTACCACTGGCTAAGCAATAAAATTTAACGAAAATCCTTTTAACGGGACATTTATCCATAACAGTATCGTATCTTTTTTGGTACGTTTTTGCAAGTAAATTGCATAATAAATGCAAAAAATACTAAATTAACCCGCAGCACCCAGAAAAAACTCATCACCCAACGTCAACCCTGGTAGGTCACAAACAGGATAGCAGGGTCAGTTCCAACATTTATTTTTCAAACTGTCGAACAGCTCTGCTTACCGTCATATAATGAACATTAAAATGTTCAGCAATCTTCGCCATAGTATAAGCGCCAGACAAATAGGCTCTGCTCATTGCTTCATTTCGATTTGGGTATTTTTGTTGATACCCAAACAATGACAAAGCAAGAGATCGCTTGTGGGCTTTTGACAACTCCCGAAGCTTGTCTTTTTTCAAGTTATCTTGATGCCTTTTGATAAACCCATCATCTCCCAGCAATAACTGATGCCTGGTTGATAATAATGGGCTGGATCGCCCAACTCCCTTCATTACAAAATCACCATATGCCGCGATAGCATGAGACCGATGGCTGCCAAACTGGCTGAGCAACCAATCTCTATCCAGCCACTCAGGAATATCCGACTTGCCAACCATAGCTCTGTAGCTACTCCACTGCCAGTCTCCCGGGTGCAATACCATCTTTGCACGCACAGGATTTAGAACAATATAACGGCTTAATTCCAGAAGGTAGGATTCTTTTTGTACTAAAATTGCCTTAAAACGACCCTGGTATAAATGTCCAGCCAGGTTATGCTTTCGATTAAATAACTGCGTATAGTGACCGTTTAATTGCCTCATGCCTCGTGAGAGATTGCCATCTACTGTTTCAACTATAATATGATAATGATTGCTCATCTCACAATATGCATGGACAACCCAATTAAATCGTTCACACACTCTCCCAAGCACAGTCAACCAGTTCTCTCTATCTTCATCATCCAGATAAATATCCTCCCTTCGATCCCCTCTAGACACAATGTGGTATAAAGCACCTGCATATTCTATTCGTAGTGGTCTTGCCATGTCCTGGATCATGTCACAAATGCTGGAATGTTAGAACTGACCCCGTTTTCCAAAACCAAAAAGATTTTTTGCAGGTACTCAACTTCTATCAAAATTTTTTCTGGAATGGGGAGTTCATCTCGACCATTTACCTGAGTCCAGCCGGTTAAGCCTGGTACAAGTTTATGGATGTCATGTTTTGTACCTGCATATTCTATTCGTAGAGGCCTTGCCATGTCCTGGACCATACCACAAATGCTGGAATGTTAGAACTGACCCCGTTTTCCTGACCCCGTTTTCACTCGAGAAATATACTATCAATTCCTAGTATTTCTGCTGAACGATGCATAATCACATCACAAGTGATTAGTTTAGCTTCATACCCCCAACTGCAGGCAATATGTAACGCATCTAGCGTTCTGAGAGAAGTTTTTCTGCTCGACAACCATTTTTCAGCCTGACTAAAATGTGCAGTTATTAACGTTCGATTCATAAAAAGCCCTGAATGAATATCTTTAGTGAACATATTTTCAACAAGGTTTGCCTGTGCCTCATCGATTTCTTCCATTCGCAACCAACGGGAAACCGCAGAGCTAAATTCAACTTTAGTGAGATCGCTGATCAAAACTGGCGGTCGTAAAGATATTAATAACTCTTGAACCTGCTGACTCATAGCCTCTTCGCGATAAAAGGGAAGTAACGCACTGGTATCAATATAATAGTGCTCAACCTCGTTCATCTCGCAGCTCACGGATTAGTTGGGCGGCAGCCACCTTGCATTTTGGTAATCTGGCTCTAAAATCAGCACGGTTGGGAAAGGAGAGCAGGTCAATATCTCCTTCAGAAATTCTTGATAATCTGGCAACGGGTTTATTGCGACGAGTAATAATAAATTCTTCACCTGCTACAACAGCATCAAGTAGCTGACCAATATGCTGCCTCGTTTCTCGTACATTAATTTTTTGCATAATATCTCCTCATAACGTAAATTTGAAAGAGTATTCAATAGATAATAATGTACACAATATTAGTGTACACGTCAAGAAGATCCACCTGGCTTATTGCCCTTTCAACCACGCCTGAAACACCAACACATCCCATAAATAATAATGCCAGCGTCGTTTACCGCTCTCTTGCCACATTTTTCGTATTGCTTCAGGGTCAAAAAAACCTCTTCCCTCAGTCGTTTCTCATCCAGCAAAGCTTCTGTCCAGTCACGTAATGAACCTTGCAGCCCGCATGGTCATCCAATTAAATCGTTGACACACCCTCCCAAGCACAGTCAACCAGTTCTCTCTATCTCCATCATCCAGATAAATATCCTCCCTTCGATCCCCTCTAGACACAATGTGGTATAAAGCACCTGCATATTCTATTCGTAGTGGTCTTGCCATGTCCTGGATCGTATCACAAATGCTGGAATGTTAGAACTGACCCCGTTTTCCTTTTTCTTTTCTTTCCACTTTTTCGTATAGAAATACTGGACATAAACACAAGAATGCACATCAAATAAGTACGCACGAAAGGGTTCCTTGATAGCCAGCTCTCTGTTAAACCAAATACAGCAAATGCGATGATGGTGATCATTCCTGATAATGCATAAAATTGCATCCAGGGATCACTTTCATTTATCCAAAAAGAATAAAACATTCGAAAAGGGATAAAAAACACAAAAATTAGCAGGGAAATAAAACCTAACAAACCGGCACTTGCAAGCACATCAAAATAAATACTGTGCGCATGCCCATACTGAAAGCTCTTATGCAGTTCGCCCTCTTCATAAAGTTGCAATCTATGCTTCTCATAATCACCAATACCCGTACCCAAAAACGGTTTATCTTTCCAGATGGTAACGGCATCTTTCCACATTTCTAGACGTGCTCCTACCGATGTCGTTTTTGTGGGATTTTGAGTATAACTTTGGAAATTAGAAACTGCCCGGTTTACCCCATTTTTCACTTGATCAATCTGTAACGCACCCCAAATTACAAAAAAGATGAGAATCACAATTGATATAAAAGAAAACTTTTGCAGTTTTTTACGTTGCAACCACAGTAACCACAACCCCACTACAGGCAATGCTAGCCATGCACCTCTAGTGCCAGACATAATACTAACTGAAAACGCCAGGCCTGCTGATACTGCTGCCAGCAGATAATACTGCCAACTTTTAGTTATAGTTATTGATGCACCAACAATTATCATTGCAAACAACATAGCGATACCACCCAATACAATTGGGTTGTAAGCCCCTACAGCACGAGGATAACCAAGCTCCGAATATTGATAAAAAGCCTGCAGAAACATTACCAATGAAGCCAGGCATAAACCATACAAAAATACTTTACCCGTTTCTATTCTGTATTTTTTCAGCAGCAAATACATAGGGATTATTAAAGGAAAATAAACAAACCTCTCTACTCGTTTCAGCCCCTCTCGTAATTCTTCAGTATTTATTAATGACAAACTAATCAGCACAAAAAACAATATGAAACCAAACAGCATCTTCTTTTCCCATGTTTCTAATGACTGCCATACAGACCAGCCTAAAAATAGTCCAAAAAGCATAAGAAGAAGATAGGGTACTGAACCGCCACTACGTACTGTAGCAATCAAAGCTGGAAATAAGAAAACAGCAAGATATACAAATAAACTTTTTTGAATATTGAAGTTTGAAACAGGATTAAACATTTTAATTATTGGTTTTACAGGCTAAGCAATGCCCAGCTATTACACAGCCTCGCTGATCTAGCGGACGTTGTAGACCACATCCATTTTTCCATGAGGCTACCTGAAAATAGAAAACATGCTGAAGGCATCTATAAATTTTGCAGTTATTTCAGCACTTTAAGATCAACAACATTGGTTTCATAAGCAAGCAGCTTCTGCTGCTGCTTATAAAGCATATCTTCAATATTGCACTGAGGTTTATAACCTCTTACCGCCTCTAACAACAAGGCTCTAATTTTATCCTGGTCACAAACTCTCAGCGCATCTTCAAATTTATTTAAAAACTGCTGCATTTTGTTCCAGTCCAGAACTTCCTCTTCTGCGCGCATAATCAAAGAATGTTCAGTCGAGGTTACATTGTCGCCGATCAACAATTCTTCATACAGCTTTTCACCCGGGCGTAAACCGGTAAACTGTATTTCTATATCGCCATGTGGGTGATCTTCATTTTTAATCTCTAAACCACTAAGATGAATGAGCGTTTTCGCCAGTTCAAATATTTTTACGGGTTCACCCATATCCAGAACAAATACATCACCGCCCCCACCATCAGCTCGGCCCATGGCACCAGCCTGAATAACAAGTTGCGCGGCTTCCGGTATGGTCATAAAGTATCGAATTATCTTGGCGTGGGTAACGGTAACGGGGCCACCATTGGCAATTTGCTCTCGAAATAATGGCACAACCGAGCCAGATGAATCCAAAACATTACCAAAACGAACCATACAAAAGCGAGTGCCAGAATGTTTATTATCTATCACTTCCTGCGCCAGCCCCTGCAAAATAAGCTCTGCAAAGCGTTTTGTCGCACCCATGGTATTTGTCGGGCGCACGGCTTTATCTGTAGAAATTAATACAAAGGTTTCTACGCCTGCTTTTATCGCTGCCTGTGCCGCATGTAAGGTACCGAACACGTTATTGCTAATTGCTTCAGCGGGATTACTCTCGACTAATGGGACATGTTTATAGGCAGCGGCATGATAAATTGTTTGAACGCCGTAAGCATTGCACACTCTCTCCATTCTGTTTTGATCACAAACACTACCCAAAATAGGAAGAATTATTACTTTAGACCGAACCTTCGCATTGCCTTCGGCTTTGACTCCACTGGTAATGCCACTAGCAGCACCTGCTGCAATATTTTTTACCAGCGTTTTTAATTCTTTTTCAATAGCATATAAAGCATATTCACTGCGCTCAAACAAAATTATACAATCTGGCTCTAAATGTATAATCTGCCGGCAGAGCTCAGAGCCAATAGAGCCACCTGCGCCTGTTACCAGAACTTTTTTATTTTTTATATTTGCATGCAACAACTCAGGATCAGGATTTACCGGGTCTCGCCCCAGCAAATCCTCAATTTCAACTTCCCTAAGATCATCAAGTTTTACTTTACCCTGAGCCAGCTCGTCGATGCTCGGCAGTGTATGCACATGAACAGCATAAGGCTCAAGCATGCTGACTATTTTATTTCTTCGACTTCTTGATGCAGACGGAATAGCAAGCAAAACATCCGTCACTTTGCGCTTTTCAATCAAACGACCAAGATGAGTAAAGGGATGAACTCGAAAACCGTTGATCTGATGGTTTTTAAGGCGTTTATCATCATCAATAAAAGCAATTGGTCTGTATTCCGAGCCAACAGAAAGCGCGCTAGCCAGTTGAATGCCCGCTGAACCTGCGCCATATATCACGACCTTTTTTCTCATGATATTTTTTCTATCGGCCCTTAGCGCATTCAGCGAATTAATTCTTTGCAGCGGATTGACACCTGATAACCACCACCTGGCCAGCATCCTGCTACCACCAACTAACATTATTGCAACAAGCCAGTTGATGAGTATAACCGAACGTGGCAATAAACCGTCTACCCCACTTAATAAAGCTAGCACGCCCCACAGCAAGGCATACAGTGAAACGGCCTGTATTACCGTCCAAAGCGCATGAAAACCAATATACCGAATTATCGCGTTATATAGACCAAAACGGATAAAAACAGGAACAGAAATTAGTGGAGCTAACAGGAATAGATAAGGAATACCGCCTTCAGGCAAATAAAGCTCGCCCAGTCTCAATGAAAACGCCAGCCATAATGCAGTCGGTATCAGCAGAATGTCACACAACAGTAACACTAGCTTTTTTTTATTTCGCGATGATATGTTGATACTATTCGTCCAGAATAAAAGAAGTTCAAATATTTGACTGACTTAATGAGTATAGAGCATCAGCGGAATTTTTCAAAACAATAGTCGCCTCAAGTTTAAAAATCATCTCGTTCCCACGCACAGCTCAGGAACAAGTGCAAAGTGCCTGCCAAACCTCTCATGTCCAAATTTTAGAAAAATCAAAGACTATTGAACATTCATCAAAGTCAAAACCCACAGACTCTGAACTCACATCCTTTATTTTCACATAGCGCCCATCAAGCAATCCATAAATTTTAGCACTGCTGTTATCAGGATCAGCGTTATCAGGATCAACAATCACGTAGTACTGAACCCCTTCACGCTCATACAAATGAAACTTTGTCGTCCTATCCTTGCTGGCCGTTGATTTAGACAAAACCTCAAAAATGAGCATAGGGGCTTTAGTAAGAAAAGCCTCATTCTCAGGTGCATCACAAATAACAAGGTTATCAGGTTGCACTATCGTACTCTCATCAATTTTCCAGTCGACGGGCAACAATGCCTGACATTTAGGACACCCCTGTAACAAGTCTTTTAGCTGCCATGCAATATTATTACTGATAATCTGGTGCTTTATCGAAGGAGCTGGAGTCATTGCATAAGGTATACCGCCAATTAACTCCCAATCACCTTTCCAGCAAACATACTCTGCATAGCAGTAATGAGGCAATTCTTCATGTGAAGGTATAGTCATCAGTCATCACCATGATATTGTTTTGATAATCTTATATTACAATATTTTTACTGGTATTGGGGTAGCCCCCTTTACTAATACAACACAACTAATGCGTCACACCCGCTCGTTGCACAACTCTTAAAAATGTCACCCATAATATTCTAAGATCAAACCAGAAGGATTTTTTTTGCAGGTATTCAACTTCTATCAAAACTTTTTCTGGAATGGGCAATTCATCCCGACCATTAACCTGCGCCCAGCCGGTTAATCCGGGAATAAGCTTATGAATACCATATTTTGTGCGCAAAGCCACCCGGTCATCCTGATTAAATAAGGCTGGGCGAGGTCCGACAAAACTCATGTTCCCTTTTAAAATACACCATAGTTGAGGCAGTTCATTCAGGCTTGATTTTCGGAGAAAATCGCCAATGAGAGTTAAAAAACTTTTAGGATCCTGTAATAGATGCGTTGCTACAGCGGGAGTATCAATCTTCATACTGCGAAACTTGGGCATTTTAAAAATTGTATTGTTAATACCCACCCTGTCAGACCAGTATAGAACAGGTCCTTTTGAGGTTAATTAAACCCATAGTGCAACGACAACTATTGGTGCAACAAGAATACAGGAGGCAGTAATCGCCAAAACCAGATCAAACAACCTTTTCATTTAAGTCGAACAATCTGATTTAACCGTTGTTCAAAAATTCCGGGGACACAATACTTAGTGCGGCCGAGTGCACCTGCTTTGTTTGCAAATAGTTGACTATGCAAATTTTGCTACTGACACCGGTCGCTCAACAGCAAAATCCTTTCTGTGCATTTTGATTCGCGCTACTTCATGCATGGTTTCTGCCGTCAAATAACTTTCACCACAATGCGGGCAATTTACAGTTGGTACATTTTCAATGACGAGAAGGTTGCTTTTGTTTCCGTAACTTCGAGTTATTCGGCGAATATGCGCCCCATCCTTGCCACAAATATCACAAATTAATGTTGTCATTTCATTCATCTCTATAAACGGTAATTATCAGCATCTTATTTGTTACGCTCAACTTGACTACGATTGCTATTATTAATTCATCTATTGTTTGACCTTGAATTATGTATTTCCATTCTTCTTTGATGTCAGGTTGCACAACGTCATAATCGGAAAGCACAACATCTGTGGGAGCGACGAAGGGTCTGCATGACTTTCCCCTGAGTTGTTGTTTTAAATAACTGGAAAGGTTAACGACAACATTCTGGTGTTTAATGCTCGGTGCAGGTGACATGTTATATGCCTCGCCAGCTATTATCTCCCACCGCTCATCATCCGGCCATGTCAGGTAGCTAGAATAAGTATATTTTTCCGCACTTTTTTTTACTACAGCCATTATATTGCCACCCTCTTTGAGCGTATAAACTGAGTACATGCATTCTATCAACTCACCCTTTTAAATGCACACCTTTTGGCTTTTTCACCAGCTAGTGCACGCCGAACAGTCCAACCATTTTGAAGCAGACATTGACACAATTGACTGCCAACAAAACCTGTGGCACCTGTAACCAGTACATGAGGCTTATCTAATGCCGTACCGCTGCTTGTATTCATATCAGTTATTGGCTTTCTCCATCAATTGACAGTAGATAGCAAAATGCGTGGCAATTACCTTGTTTATGCTAAATTCACGTTCAGCCAGATCACGCCCTGCTTTCCCCATCTGTTGACGTAGAGAGGCATCCTCAATCAAACGGACTATCGCTTGAAATTCCAACGGGGTCAGACTCGATTGGAAATTATAACCACAGATAACGTATAACTGAAAATATCAATCGAGTCTGACCCCATTGGTTCAGACCTTGCTCGGCCGCACACCCCATTGGTTCCTCTTCTCACTTCCCCACCCCGTAATCCTGGAAAAATCAGAGCATGGTCACAATTAGCAGAATCAAAACAAACACTACGCCAGCATATCCAGCAGAACATGATGCCAAACTGCCAGGGGAATTTTACCCATTTTTTTGCCTAATCTAAGCTTATCAATGCTACGGATCTGATCCAGTAAAATTCTTGCATCCTTACCTCTAAACTGCGTAACAGGACGACAGCCCAGTGACTGCCCTTTACTGGTAATCGGTGCTACCAGGATACGTGGCAACACTTTATTCATATCATCAGGTGAAACAATTAAACAAGGGCGTATTTTTTGAATTTCACTTCCTCTTGTTGGATCCAGATCGACCCAATAAACCTCACCACGTTTCACCATTCCCACTCCTTATCTTCACCGGGTAAGGCAACAAAGCCATCCCAGGCATCTTCATCTGCTTCAACCTGATAAGTATTAAACCAGTCTTTTCGGGGTTCTGTTTTAACAGGTTCAATAATAATGGCTTTATCTTTAAGAATGATTTCAACTTCATTTTGCAACCCTGCCTCAGATAAAAACGCAGCAGGAATTATCACACCCCGCGAATTACCTATATTCCTGATAGTGGTTTTCATGATTACACCTATAAAAAGTTTAACATTGTTATAACTTATTGTAATGCAAACTTTAGATGAATGAAAGAGACATTTTTACCCCAAAGCCAGGGCATGCTGCCTGCATTGAATCTACCTCTATTGAAACATTGATAAAATGGCATCACTAGCATCGTATCTCAATCCAGAAAAGCAAGAACTGGAATTTGTGGGAAAAAAGGCGGCATAATTTTTAACTTTAAGCGACAACTCTCTTGAAATACACCGCCTGTAAGGCTTCTAGCTGGCCTTCTATTTAATTCTCGCTGGCAATACTTGCTTTAATCAAAACCTTCTGGATAGCATCTGTTGTTTTTGTTATTTCATCCTGAGTCAATGTTGGGTGTACTAAAAACATCAAACTAACCTCGCCCAACTCCTTTGCAATCGGCAGACGCTCTTCAGGTCTCCAACCTGTATTATCAAAAGCTTTTTCCAGATAGACCTCAAAACAAGAACCTGAAAAGCAAGGCACACCTAATTTAGTAATTTCATTCATGATGCGATCACGAGTCCAGCTTTTTTTTATTTTTTCAGGGCGCACAAACATACAACATTTGTAAGCCGCATGTTCTATATAATCAGGCACTTCTGGAACTCGTAATGAGTCAAATTTACGTCCACAGTGCCAAATTTTATTGGCATTAGATTATTAGACTGACGTTTCTGAAATTCTGGGGGAATTTTTGGACACAATACTTAATTATCAATCATTAAATACTTTCGTCCCAGACTTCTTCTTTTTTAGTTCACGATTAAATAAAGATTCCGCCATTTCTCATGAAAATTTATCATACGTGTATAACGACAATGCGCCTCACCAATTGCTCGACTCAAATTTGAATTTCTGTTTGAGTAATTCGAGATAATACTGATAATCTTCTTCTTTTAAAAAAACATCCTGCCTTCTGTTTCCCCACTGGATTATATGGTACTGAAAATTGGGGAGTACCATATATTACCCTCGCTAGTCTTGCCATGACTGGAATGCAACATAATTGAGTATTGTGTCCCCAGAATTTCAAGTAGCACGCCATCATGCGGCAAAATTAAGCATTTCCACTGAAACACCGCGTTTGTATTCATGCTCGCCCTGTTTTAGTAATTCCTTATTAATATCCGCAGAGATATACTCCTCCCCGCAATTATTGCAAACCTGCGAAGGAACACGCTTGAACACAAGGGTCATCTGGTTTCTTTCCAATACAATCGTGCTAAAACCTTCTTTAGTTGTTCCGTTTTTACAAATAGCACATTTCATTACAACCTCCTGGTATAGTTGTCTGCCCATTTTGTAAGAATAGGTTCGTACACAGTAATTATAACAACTTTCATCTCTGCCTGATTAACAGCAACAACAGTGTGAAGTGGATTATTATCGACTGTTTTCCCGTTTAACAACAAGCTTGGCAAAGGATAATCATCACTATACCTCTCGATTACTTCACCTTCTTTGAGTATTAGCTCAACGTCTTCTGAATTGATACCTCTTTGAAACATTCGACGAGAAGAATGTATTCGGTATTCTATCTCATAAACATCGAAGTTTTTTTCTAGTATTTCCGGCAAAGTTATCATGTCTTAAAACCGAGCGTATCAAGTAACTTTTGTTGTAGAATTCGCTTAATTATTATTGCACTTTAGCATCTGGTTTGCCAATTTGCCTGACTTAATTGAATTAAGGAATTCTGGTAAGAAATCTGAAGTTTAGCGTAATGTCGAGTAGACGGACTTCTTCCTCCAAGGTTATATTCTGACCAGATGATTC
>CAYQXD010000108.1:0-11401 GCA_964421315.1 uncultured Thiotrichaceae bacterium
TGCTATTAAATTCAGCAATGGGTGATTTTCAACACTTAACGGTGACATAGCCATGATTTATGTAGCTGCGCCTTGCTGGCTGGGAATTTAAAAATATCGTGCAACTTAATGATTTCATTTAGTTTGTCGACATATTTGTACTCATCTTTATCTGCCAGAATGATAACCTTTGTGCCTGCAGAATATTTTTGCAGGCTGTATAACAGGACGTCCAGATTGCTGATGTTAACGCCTGCATAGTTATTGCCATAACCATAAAAAAATTCCGCGACAATAAAGTCCGGCTGCTGTTTTTTTAATGCGGCAATGGCTTTTTGCATGGAGTTGATTCTGGTTTCTTCGATATCGAGTTTGTTATACAGCTCGGTAAAGTTCGGATGTGTGCCGATTCAATAATGGAAAATAAGGTTTTAGTGGCCATATAAACTGCGTATCAAGTGAATAATATGCAGTCTATCTTATTTTGCTTTCCTGGTGTATTTTGGTTGGTTACAGTATCGGTTTATGTGTCAGGAGGTGGTAGCGGTAAGCCGGCTAACTTGCATATTTCAGGTACAGGATCCCTTGGGAATAAGCTGTAAATATGTTTTTCATAGGCTTTTCGATTATGGAACTGCTTATTCTTACTGCCCAGAGCTTGTATTAGTGTATGCATGGTTGGGTTCGTCATGTTTTCATCATGGTACTCGCGAAAATAGTAGATAAGCTCCCAATGGTCATTAAATAGTTGAATACCATCTCTTTCTGCCTGCTCTTTGGCAAAGTCTTCGCTCCATTCTTCCGGGTGTTGCAGGAAGCCCTGTACATCGGTTTCGATATTTCTGCCGTTTACTTCTAGCATCATAATTGATCGCTCCTCTCAATTGTGTAAGGTAGCGTGCTTTCTCAAGCCTGTTATTTTTACTGTTTTTGCGCCTTTAAAAGCTGAATAAAAATAGTGCCAGTTTATTCTTACCACTATGTTTCATGGTAATTGATACTGTCAGGGGGCTTGCTGGTTTGCTGCGTAGCCGTATAATCAGAATACACTGAGAAAAATGCTTTAGCAAGAAATATTATAAAATTATTATGTATGCATAAAATAATTTTATACGTTTGTTTTAATGCTGAAATAAAAGCGAAATTCTTTTAAAAATATCTGTGACTTTCAACATGGCAGGTCTATCTGAACGTAAACTTCTATGTGATAATGATCCGTTTTATCATGACAACAAAATACCACCAGAGGAGTTATTAATGGACGACAATCGTAAAAAGGCACTGGCTGCCGCTTTATCTCAAATTGAACGTCAATTCGGCAAAGGATCTGTCATGCGTATGGGTGATGAAGGTGCTATACCTAATATAGAAACCGTTTCAACTGGTTCACTAAACCTTGATATTGCCTTAGGCATCGGTGGTTTGCCAAGAGGGCGTGTAGTTGAGATTTATGGTCCGGAATCATCCGGCAAAACAACATTGGCTTTGCATGTTATTGCAGAAATGCAGAAAACAGGCGGTACGGCTGCATTTATTGATGCAGAACACGCGCTGGATCCGCAGTATGCAGAGAAGCTTGGTGTCAATATTGATGAAATGTTGTTATCACAACCTGATAATGGTGAACAGGCATTGGAAATTACCGATATGCTGGTGCGTTCTGGCGCGGTGGGTATAGTGGTTATTGACTCGGTGGCAGCATTAACGCCTAAAGCTGAAATTGAAGGTGATATGGGTGATTCACACATGGGCTTGCAGGCGCGTTTGATGTCACAGGCATTGCGCAAGCTAACCGCTAACATTAAACGCTCGAATACACTGGTTGTTTTTATTAACCAGATTCGGATGAAAATTGGTGTTATGTTTGGTAGTCCTGAAACCACTACGGGTGGTAATGCACTTAAATTCTACGCCTCCGTCCGTCTGGATATTCGCCGTATTGGTGCCATCAAAAAAGGCGATGAAATAGTCGGCAACGAAACCAAAGTTAAAGTGGTTAAAAACAAAGTGGCACCTCCATTCAAACTGGCTCATTTTGAAATTCTTTATGGTGAGGGTATTTCCCGTGAAGGTGAGTTGATTAATCTTGGTGTTGAGCACAAATTAATTGAGAAAGCAGGTGCCTGGTATAGCTATAATGGTGACAAGATTGGTCAGGGTAAAGAAAAGGTGCGTATTTTCCTGAAGGAAAACCCTGATATTGCAAATACAATAGAGCAGGCATTGCGTGATAAGTTATTAACCAAACCGACAGCCACTGATGAGGCTGAACTCGGTGCGGTTGAAGAGGGTGCATTAGAAGAAGCTTGATCGATGTAATTAACTTGTGTTGTCATCCGTTCAGGATGACAATAAAAAAATGCATTCAGCTTTTTATAAAAACTCCCGCACAGCGGGAGTTTTTGTTGTTTAACAATATTATTGGGTATAAGTCTTGAGTGCAAAATCCGTTGCAGTAAGATTATTATCACGACGTGAGCATTCCGCATTTGAGATTCGTGATAAATTGTTTAAGCGTGATTTTGATGAAGCGGAAATTGAGCAGGCTATTATTGAGCTGCAACAAGGCGGCTGGTTGTCCGACGAGCGTTTTACAGAAGCCTATATTCGTATGCGCCAGCAAAAAGGCTTTGGTCCAGTACGCATTGCTATAGAACTAAATGAACGCGGCGTAAGTGAAAACATTGTTGATGCCTGTTTGCTGATAAGTGATGAAAGCTGGCGGCAGACATTGCAACAACAGTACCTTAAAAAATACAAAAACAGACCCATTACGGATTATAACGACAAGGCAAAGCGAATCCGTTTTTTACAATATCGTGGTTTTTCACTTGATGTGATTTATCAGATTGTTAGTTAGAGGGCTTTGCACGAGCAGTGCCACATGGATGTGGCGTTAACGGACCAAAGGATGGAGTAGTGGTACATGGATGTGCTGTTAACGGGCCAAAGGATGGAAACATTTTTTTGTTTTTTGTCATTTTGAGCAAAGGGAGCAGATCTTGATCTTCTGTGGTATAAGATCTCTCCTTTTGGTCGAGATGGCAGTGATTTTATTTTTTATCCCATTATGAATAAATAAATTAAATCAAATATTTATTTGTAATACTTAAAGTTATTAATACTATGAAAACAAGTTTAGATTCCAGTTCAGCCTTACGGCAGGCATTCCTCAGCTTCTTTAAAAATAAAGGCCATGAAGTGGTATCCAGCAGTTCGCTGGTACCTGGAAATGATCCAACCTTATTATTCACCAATGCAGGCATGGTGCAGTTTAAAGATGTTTTTTTAGGCCGCGATAAACGCAGTTACTCACGCGCCACCTCAAGTCAGCGCTGTGTGAGAGCCGGTGGTAAGCATAACGACCTGGAAAATGTCGGTTATACCGCACGTCACCATACCTTTTTTGAAATGCTGGGAAACTTTAGTTTTGGCGATTATTTCAAAGAAGATGCCATCAGATACGCCTGGGAATTTTTAACCGAAGTTGCGGGGCTACCGGCTGAAAAACTCTGGATTACGGTTTATGAAGACGATGATGAAGCAGCTGATATCTGGCTAAACATCATTAGGGTCAGCCCAGATCGTTTCACTCGCATTGGCGACAAACCAGGTAAAAAATACCAGAGTGATAATTTCTGGGCGATGGGCGATACTGGTCCATGTGGTCCCTGTACCGAAATCTTTTATGACCACGGTGACGAAATCTGGGGTGGACCACCAGGCTCGCCAGATGAAGACGGTGATCGTTATATAGAAATCTGGAATCTGGTTTTTATGCAGTACAATCGCACTGCAGATGGTGAGATGAATGCTTTGCCAGCACCGTCGGTTGATACCGGTATGGGGCTGGAACGCCTGGCCGCCATTCTTCAGGGCGTTCATAATAATTATGATATTGATATTTTTCAGCATTTGATTAAGGCGGCGGCTGCGGCAACCAATACTGCGGATTTTGAAAACAAATCATTACGTGTCATTGCCGACCACATTCGTTCCTGTGCTTTTTTATGTGTGGATGAGGTGCTGCCTTCCAATGAAGGCCGGGGTTATGTGCTAAGGCGTATTATTCGTCGTGCCTGTCGACACGGCCATCAACTGGGTATGGATGATCTGTTTTTTTACAAACTGGTGCAACCACTGGTTGAGGTCATGGGTGAGGCTTATCCCGAGCTGGTCAATACGCAGGCCAATGTTGAACGCATTTTAAAAATGGAAGAACAACGTTTTGCCGAAACCCTCGACCATGGCATGAAAATTCTGGAACAGGCTATTAAGGATCAGACTAGTAAACAGTTACAGAACAAAACCATCACCGGCGGCATTATATCAGGAGATACGCTGTTTAAACTTTATGATACTTACGGTTTTCCGGTGGATTTAACAGCGGATATCGCTCGTGAACGTGGCCTGGAAATTGATGAAGTCGGTTTTGATGCCTGCATGGAAGCGCAACGTGAACGTGGTCGTAGTGCCAGCCAGTTTGGTGTTGACTATAATAAAGATGTTCAGGTTAGTTGTGAATCTGCTTTCACTGGTTACGATTTCGATCCTGATAAACAGGAACAGGACGTAACCGTGGTTGAATTATTTGCCGGTTCCGACTCGGTTGAAACTTTGAGTGAAGGTCAGCAGGGTATTGTTGTGCTAAACAAAACCCCGTTTTATGGCGAATCCGGTGGCCAGATAGGTGATACCGGGTTACTTACTTCATCAAATGCAAGTTTTAGAGTAAAAGATACGCAAAAACAGGGAAACAGTATTCTGCATATTGGCGAAGTACAAAAAGGTTCAATTAACAAAGGTGAACAGCTTAGTGCAGCGTTTGATCTGGAAAGTCGCAAAGCCATCAGCCGAAATCACTCAGCCACACACTTAATGCATGCCGCCTTACAACAGGTCTTAGGTGAACATGTCTCGCAAAAAGGCTCATTGGTGGATACTGAAAAGCTGCGTTTCGATTTTTCCCATTTTGAGCCGGTGAAAAAACAGCAGCTCAAACAGATTGAACAAATTGTTAATGCGCAAATACGTGGTAACAGCAAAGCTAAGTCAAATGAAATGCAACTGGAAGCTGCAAAAGCATCCGGTGCTATGGCATTATTTGGTGAGAAATACGATGATGTAGTACGTGTTGTTAGCATGGGCGATGAGTTGGGAGAGCGGCACTTTTCTACCGAATTATGCGGTGGTGTGCATGTCAATCGTGTTGGTGACATTGGTTTCTTTAAAATTATTGCAGAAAGCGGTATTGCCTCCGGCGTTCGCCGTATAGAAGCTGTTACCGGTGAGGCTGCTGTTAACTGGGCCTTGGATAAAGAGCAACAGATGGACGCGCTTGCCCAGCTGCTAAAAAGCAGTCGCGATGAAGTAAACATTAAAGTTGAGCAGATACTTCAAAAACTGAAAGAACAGGAAAAGCAGCTTACACAGTTAAAAGGAAAAATGGCATCTCAGGCTGGCAGTGATTTATCCAGCCAGGCAGAAGACATTGCAGGCGTTAAAATATTAACGGCACATCTTGACGGCGCAGACAGCAATGCTCTACGTGACACACTGGATCAACTGAAAAACAAACTGGGCATAGCCGCAATTGTGCTTGCCAGTGAAGACGCTGGCAAAGTGAAGTTGATTGCTGGTGTGACAAAGGACTTAACCAAAACCATCAAAGCCGGTGAGCTGGTCAATATCGCTGCCGCAGAAGTGGGTGGTAAAGGCGGCGGCCGCCCGGATATGGCACAGGCGGGTGGTTCAAACCCTGCTGCCATTCCACAGGCATTAGAAGCTGCGAAGAAATGGTTGCGCAGTCAATTGTGAAAATTTTGGTAGCTATGTCATCCTTTGGTTAGTAAACGACACTTCCTTGTCCATCCTTAGGTTCGTAAACGGCACGTCCTTGTGCCACTGCTGCCACTACTCAGCATAAACTGATAAAGGTGTCATGTTGAGTGCCATTATTTAATAAATCTCAACACACCAAATATCAAGATCATGTTCAGCTTCTTCAATTTGTGACTGGTGACTAAGAAGTTTTTCCAGAATTATATTTTTAGGTTGATTGCCACAACGTAGCCAAATAACCAGCGGTGGTTCATCGGCCAGTAAACTTAATTCGTGGAAGTCAGCGTCTTGAGTAACGATTGCATAACCTTCTTCTTTTGCATATTTCCATATATCAAGGTCGCTGACGCTATTCAATTCAAGCAGTGCAACCTGGGAACTGCCAGGATAGCTTTCTTGTAGTGCAGGGATAATCCTTCGAGATATGTTTTCATCCAGCAGTAACTTCATGCGGCACTAACTGTTTGCAGGTGATGTTCTCTTTCAGCAGCATAGGCAAGACAGGCCTGTATATGTTCAAGTGTTAGTTCGGGGTAATCTTCGATAATTTCATTATTATCCATACCGTTGGCTAACCATCCCAGCACATCATAGACAGTGATTCTGGTGTTTTTGATACAGGGCTTTCCACTTCGTTTGCCTGGTATAATTTCAATGATGTCCTGATAGTTCATGCTGCAGCCTCATAAGCTTGTTAGAACAGTATGATTCAAGTTTAGCAGTTAATTTGCCTGGTTTCATGGTCTGTGTAATATACAAAAAAATGGTAATTTTGCTAGATTAACCCTAGACCTTGTAGGTTCAAACCAGGCCAAAAACTGCTAAAATTCACACTTTGAAATTATTGTGAAAAACCATGCGTCCAGCCCATTTATTAACCGTTGTAGAAAAAGAATTTATCAGTACCCAATCAGGATACCATACCCCGGTGATGTTGTGGGGTGCACCGGGTGTGGGCAAATCACAGATGGTGGCGCAGGTTGCACAAAAGCAGAATACGCCATTAATTGATATTCGCCTGTCACAAATGGAACCCAGTGATTTACGTGGTATTCCGTTTAAAGTCGATAGTTCAGTGGAGTGGGCGGTACCTGCCATGCTGCCAGATGCCAAACGTCATGGCGAAAATGGAATTTTGTTTCTTGATGAAATTACCTCTGCACCACCCAGTGTCTCGGCTGCGGCTTATCAGTTAATTCTTGATAGAAAACTGGGTGAATATGAAGTGCCTGCAGGCTGGGCAATTATTGCTGCCGGTAACAGGCAGGGTGACCGTGGCGTGACATACAGCATGCCTGCACCCCTGGCGAATCGTTTTTCACATTATGAAGTTGACATTAATCTGGATGACTGGGTGGCCTGGGCCTACGCTAATGGTATTGATGAACGGGTGATTGCATTTTTGCGTTTTCGTCAGGATCTATTATTCGAGTTTGATGCCGCGCAAAACCCGATTGCTTTTCCTTCGCCACGCTCGTGGGAATTTGCCCACCGTGCCTTGCATAAGTTTGAAGATCATCCAGAATTATTCTCTGGTGCGCTACAGGCATGTGTTGGTAAAGCTGCTGGTATTGAGTTGGCTGCATTTATTGCCAGCCTCGATCAAATGCCAGACCTGGATGCCATCATTAATGGCGAAGCGGTCGATGCACCAAAAGAGATTGACCTGCAGTTTGCCGTTGCAACCGCTTTAGTCGGTCGTGCTATCCGCGCAAAAGATACCAGTGAAGCAATGAAAGTGTATGGTAATATTTTAAATTACGCCAACCGTTTTCCACAACGTGAAATGGGGGTGATGATGGTATCGGATATGCATCGTGCAATCGGACAGGATATATTCAGTGTGCCCGAGTTTGCTAGTTGGGCTGATAAAATTGCCGACTTGATGCTGTATTAAACATAAAAAATATTGTCCACAGATGAACGCAAATGAACGCAAATAAAAACACTTTTTATATTTATAAAATTTGCGTTCATTTGCGTTCATTTGTGGACTAAAAAGTATTTAAGTGCGCCTATAGAAGTTATTTTCATTTAGACATGAGCAATTACCCCGACATCGAACAAAAACTCGCCATTGCCAGAACACGTCTGATTCTGGACAAACCATTTCTTGGCGCACTGGTTTTGCGGTTACCGATGGTTGCGGGTGACCCTAAGTGGTGTGAAACCACCTTCAGTGACGGCAAGACCTTTTATTACAACAGCGATTACATTGATGCACTGGATCAGGAGCAGACCCAGTTTGCCCTTTCTCATGAAGCACTGCATTGCGCACTCTCGCATTTTCATCGGCGTGGTCACCGCGTAAAACATCGCTGGGACCTGGCCTGTGATTACGCGGTGAACCCGATGCTGATTCACGATGGCTTAAAACCACCACCTGATGTCATGCACCTTCGTGAATACGAGGGCATGACCGCCGAAGAGATTTACCCCTGCCTGGAAGATAATGATAATGACGGCGAACGTGATCTAGCCGATGATGACAGATCGCAGAAAAAATCAGATGATGCTGGCAATGATGAACAACAGTCTCGTCAGGATGGCAGCGGCGGTGGTAAAGAGAATGAAAAACAAAATGATGAACAAAGTGAAGGCGAGGGCGAGCAGGATGATGCCGGTCAGGGTGGCCTGGCGCAACAACCGACAGCGATGTCACCACAGCAAGAAGATGAATTAAGTTTGCAGTGGGAACAGCGGTTGGCCGGTGCTGCACAACAGGCTTTACAGTCAGGCAAGCTGGAAGGTGAGATGGCAAGAATGGTTGATCACCTGCTGCAACCCAAACTGCCGTGGCGCATGTTACTGGCACGATACATGTCAGCCACAGCAAGAGAAGATTACAGTTATACCCGCCCATCATCGCGTCGCGGAGATCCTGCGGTTTATCCGAGTATGCGCAGCCATGAAACTAGTATTGTTGTTGCGGTTGATACCAGCGGCTCGATTGATGAAGAGGAAATAAAGGAATTTATTTCTGAGGTCGATGCCATAAAAAGCCAGGTACGTGCCAGTGTTACCTTACTCACCTGTGATTCAAAACTCAATTATGGCTGTCCCTGGGTATTCGAAGCATGGGATCAGTTTCAGTTTGATGTTGAAATACGTGGTGGTGGAGGCACTAATTTCAAGCCAGTATTCGAATGGGTGGAGCAGCAGGATAAAGCGCCGGATTTACTGGTTTATTTTACTGATGCCGAAGGTGTATTTCCGGATGCCGAACCAAACTTCCCGGTGACATGGTTGGTTAAAGGTAAAACTAAAGTGCCGTTTGGTGTCAGGGTTCAGCTTAATTAGTGTTCATTTGCGGAAAAGCTGTATTTTATTTTTAATCATCAGTAATAAATAACAACAATATGTCTCTTTCATCTGAAGATAATTTACGTTTAAATGTTTTGCTTGCCCAGGAGCTTTATGCTGTGCGTATTGATGAATCAAAGATGATGGTGTTTGCGTTAACCGCTAAAGGTGAAGCCAAAGTTCCGTTAAATGCCATCGGTAAAGACGAAGCCTATATCAAAGAAGTGAAAGCGTTATTCAGCACCCATGTTATGGGTTCCCCCGGTGGTTATCCTGTCTACCTGAAACGCTGGACGCGAATGGGGCAGGCGCGTGATGAAAGCCTTACACAGTTATTATTACTTGGTGAGCCTGAAGCGGTTGTTGCAGTGGTTCACGCCTCTGGTTTAACTGACGAGTTAGCGGCGCGTGCCTGGTGGGCGATGCCTACTGCTGAAAATGCACGGCGTATGTTAGAAAAGCAGGCTGTTGCCGAAGGTGAAACCGGAACAACACTGGCAGAATTTTTAATCGAATTTCTATCCTTTGAAGAAGAACAGAGTGACATAATTGAATCTGTTCGTCTGGTATTACAGCCAGGTCTTATCAACCAGCAGGAAAAAGAAAAACTCTGGTCGAAAACAAAAACAAAACGAAGTTTTTATGTTGGTTTTTTGCATGCGTCAGCAGATGATTTGCCTGTTGATATTGCGGCACATGCTGATTACGAAAAAGTTAAACAACATTTACAGTCATTACTACAGGAAAAAAATCTTTATTCCTTAATGCTGGAAAAAGTATTAAGCGCAAAAGGCCAGGCATTTATTAATACCGTTGAAGAGGCTTTGAAAAAACCAGGAAATCAGGACGTGGTGATTTCTTTACTTGCTGCGGTTGCAAAATATTTTGCCAGTATCATCCCTGAAAAATACACCGAAGATAATATTGACTTAATTTGTGCGGAAGCAACGTTTTTATGTTGCAGTAACAATAAAGAAATAAAAAATGTTGTTTCAGCATTAAATGGCGTGACAGAAAATGCACAACAATATCTCAGCGCGATAACCGTGCTCGCCTGCCTGAGTGTGAGGCTGGTTAATCCTATCTTTGCACGTTCTGACGCTATTGGTACGGTCATGCGGAAAAAAATCAAGCCAGTGACCGATCCTGTGTTTGAGCAGTTAAAAATATTGCGAAATTAATCACTGCATGAAACGTTTTCGCAAAACATTCATTCCATCAATGTCATCTCGACTAGAGGGAGAGATCTTATACTACCTATGCATAAGATCTCTCCCTCTAGTCGAGATGACATGGTATTGAATTTTTACTATTTCTCGCAAATTTATTTTTATATCTCATGCGTTTTGATAAAGTATTAATGACTATTGATGTACAGTTGAAAGCAGAAAGCTTGCAGCAGTATTTGCCCTGTTCTGCCAATATTATCGGACGAACATTGGCTAAGGTTGCCGATGAATATGTAAAAGAAAATGCCTCTTCAGAAAAACCTGTGGGTTATTACCCGGCGATTGAATTTTTTAAAACGCTGGATTATGTTGATGTCGACTTAATAACATCTGCTGAACAGGTAGCGTGGCTGGTTTCAAAGTTGGCGCGTGAAACCATTCAGTCAAAACTTCGACCGATTTTTTCATCTGTACAGTTCCAGTCAATACAAACCCTGGCCTTCTCGCTACCAAAAATTCGACCAAAACAGAGCGATGCAATAGAACAACTGGCAAGCCATTATACGCCGGACAAGGTTAAAATCGAGCTTGTTCTCACTATGATGCGACATGATTCTGAAGTAGAGGATGATCGCGCCGAACCGTACGCCAGGAAGATGATGTTTCGCTGGTTACAGCCTGAGTTTGAAGATATTAAAGTGACGAGTTCTAAAGCGTTAAATGTTTAACCTGACGAACCAAAGGACGGAGAGGATGGACTAATGATTTTTAGCTTCGAATACAAGTCTTTTATATTTGTCTTCTTTAAAACCAATCAGGAGTGTATTTCCATTTTCTAAAACAGGACGTTTTATAGCGCTGGGGTTGTCCAGCATCACCTGTATCGCTGAACTTTCATCGATGTTGGCCTTTATCTCATCGGATAGTTTTCGCCAGGTGGTGCCACGTTTGTTCAAAACAATGTCCCAGCCAGCCTGTTCAACCCATTGCCTCAGGTTATTTTCTGGTACACCCTGTTTTTTGTAATCGTGGAATTCATAATCCAGGTTATTATTGTCCAGCCACTTGCGGGCTTTTTTTATGGTGTCGCAGTTGGGGATACCGTATAT
>CAYQXD010000109.1:0-11395 GCA_964421315.1 uncultured Thiotrichaceae bacterium
CGATTACAGCAACTGCCATTGAGCGAAGACAACCTTTTACTCAACATCATTTCATTTAATGTTGGTATAGAACTGGGTCAAATCAGTGCGCTGGCAGTGATGCTGTTACTGATTGCCGCATGGAGAAAAAGACGCTCTTTCCAAACTTTCAGCCTGGTTGCAAATTATAGCCTTATTCTCATGGGCGTTTATCTGTTCATGATGCAGATGCACGGTTACGCTCATACCAGTCATCCAGACGAATTTATTGCCAGTACGCCATCCGCTGTACCCATGGCTAATGTACCTATAACTGATGCACCCATGATAAATACAGCCATGGCAAGTACTGAAGTCGTCAGCAGTAAAGCACTAACATCGGCAACGCGACAAGATTTAATCAGTATTCGTATCCCGGCCAGAGGAGATAAAGAATATAAGTTATACCTGACAAAAGGTGCAACACTTGAATACGCATGGAAAACCGAAGGGTCAGAATTGTTTTATGATTTTCATGGTGAGCCTGCTGGCGATACCAGTGGTTATTTTAAAAGCTTTAAAAAGAGCACCGATAGTGAGGCAAGTGGATCATTAACCACGGTTTTTACCGGTACACATGGCTGGTACTGGAAGAACAATACCTCATCCGCTGTCACCATTGCGCTGAAAACCAAAGGCGAATATCAGCGTCTGGATTTAACAGAAAAGTCAAAACAAGCGATAGATAATATTAAACCCGCAAAACAAACAAATGTAACAACCCACGATACTATTGATACACTTTAGGAGATTTATAACATGCAACTAAAAACTTTACTGCTGGGGTTTGTCCTTGGTTTATTACCGATGACTGTGATGGCAGGGAGCGGTCACGATCACGGTCACTCACATTCGCATACACAGGTAACTCAGACCAAGGCACAAGCTAATGCAACAGAAATTGTGGTGGCACTGGTAAAAAGAAACAAACTGGAAAACAGCTGGTCATCCATTGTCGCAAGTCCCATTGAAAAAATAACATTTAACGGCAACCCAGAGTGGCTGGTCGTGTTTGTTAATAAAAAAATTACCGATACTGATAAACAAAAACTTTATGTATTTCTGACATTAGGCGGGGATTATATTGCTGCTAACTTTACTGGAAAGTAATGACTAACTGGAATAAAAATATGCATATAACTCAACCCGGCATACTGGCTGAAGAAACTAAAATGGCTCGTTATCTGGAGTTTACTATCGACGCAGAAGCCGATATTGATGCTGATATTAAAGCGGCGTTGCAAGCCCTGGCATCAAAAAACATGACAGATGATATGGTAATAGGAATAGGGCAGTCACTGATTGATATGCTGGGCAGGAGCATTTCCGGCTTATACACAATGCCGGCACAAACGGGGTGTGGTATTGATATACCTTCAACGCCAACAGCTATGTGGTGCTGGTTACGCGGCAAAGACCGAGGTGAAATTTTTCATCGCTCGCGCCAGATAGAAAACATGCTTGCACCGGGTTTTGTTATTACTAATGTAATCGATTCATTTCAATATGATGCAAACCGCGACCTTAGCGGTTATGAAGATGGCACTGAAAATCCTGTGGGAGACGAAGCCATTCAAGCGGCTATCGTACAAAATCAGGGTGCTGGATTGGATGGTAGTAGTTTCGTTGCGGTGCAACAATGGTTACACGATTTCGATGCACTGGATGAAATGACAACAAATGAGCGGGACGATGTGATTGGTCGTCATATCAGTGATAACGAAGAGTTTGATGAAGCGCCTGATTCTGCCCATGTTAAGCGTACGGCACAGGAAAGTTTTGAGCCTGAAGCATTTATTCTTCGCCGTTCTATGCCATGGGCAGAAGGTATGGATGCAGGGCTGGTTTTTGTATCTTTCGGTCATTCATTTGTTGCCTTTGAGGCAATACTTAAGCGAATGCTGGGTAAAGAAGATGCAGTGGCAGACGCTTTGTTTACATTCACGCGGCCAATTAGTGGTGCTTACTTTTGGTGTCCACCGGTCAAGGCCGGTAAACTGGATTTAAGTGTTATGGGCTTTTAATATCTTTGATTGTTACTGGTGTTGTTGTCATCAAAATCGATAGATGGGCTATGATTCAATCGATTTATTAAGGTTTAACAAAACTGAAATTCTATGTCAGTATGCCTTGTTGATATATATCAATATATGAACCGATGAAAAATGTATCATCACAACTGATTTTTATGTATTATTTAATCAATCCAGTTGTTATTAGTCTGATTTTTATTAGCTATAGCGACTGCGAGAAATACTCTCAAAATTTTAATGGAGAAATGTATGAAAACTTTAATTACAGTAGCCGCTGCAGCATTACTCGTAGCATCAACATCTGCCAGTGCATGGTGGGGTGATAACCGTGATAGTAACTGGAACAACAACTGGGACAATAGAGGTTCAGGTTCAGGATACGGTGATGGTTACGGTGATGGTTCTGGTGACTTTGACGGTGATTTTAGCTTTGGCATGAGTGGTAAAGGTCGCGGCAGCGGTCGCGGTGATGCTCGTCAATCATATTATGGTGATAACAGATGGGATAACCGCATGGATAATCGCTGGGATAACCGTAGTGGTTACTCTAATCGTCCATATTATGGTCGTCAATATGGTCCGGGTCCGCGTTATTATGGTCCAGGTCCTTATGGTCGTGGTCCTGCTCCTGCAGCGCCTGCACCAGCTCCAGCTCCAGCTCCAGCTCCATAAGCTAGAGCGAATTTAAGAAGGCTGGTTGCCCATTGTGGCAATCAGCCTTTTTTATTGTCAGCCATCTTTCCTGATTGTATTTGTTATGGTTATTTACGCAGTCTATTTTCCCGGATTATTTTCATTGCTTATTTATTAGGCCATAATTCCTGCAAGCGCAAATCGCGGCCACAGCGATAGCGGTAAAATTTATAACGAATGGGGTTTTTCAGATAATAATCCTGGTGATAGTCTTCAGCCGGGTAGAAAGTGCTGGCGGCTAAAATTTCTGTGGTTATATCTTCTGTAAAAGGTTTGCTTTTTTCAAGTTGTTGTAAGGACTGCTTAGCTGCTTTTTCCTGCTCAGGATCAAGATAATAAATTCCCGAACGGTACTGCGTACCGGAATCACAAAACTGTCGATCAACTGCTACCGGGTCAATATTTTTCCAGAATACATCCAGTAATTCAGTATAAGAAACTTTCTCGGGATTAAAAATAATTTTTATCGCTTCGGTGTGTCCAGTACTGCCTGCGGAAACCTCACTGTATTTTGGGTTTTTTTTATGGCCAGCGGTATAACCCGACGTGGTTGAAATAACACCATCAAGTTTGTCGAATGGGGGTTCCATGCACCAGAAACAACCGCCGGCAAAAATGGCCGTTTCCTGTGGTTGGTCTGTCTGAGCGATGGCAAAAGTTGTTACGGTAAACAGGCTGAGTATAAGTAGCAGTGATGATTTCATGGTTGTGTCTGCAAGAATAGAGATTTCTCTGAGACCGTTGAGATTTATATTAGTTTCTAGTTTAGTGGAACCTTTGCACGAGCAGTGCCATATGGGTGTGGCATTGCTTGTGTAAAGGTTTCTTAGTACAAATACAAAAAAACAGAGCCACGTGTTGTACAGGTATGGCTCTGCTTGCAGTTTTTCATCTTTTTCAGGCTATTAGCCTTCAGCGATGTAATCATCCGTATCATTGCCCTTAAGTATTTTTTTATCCTCTAATTCCATTTCCATGTAGATTTTTTTGTTTTCTTCATTTTCGAAGTAGATTTCCAGGCCGTTTTCACCGTCACCTTCATACAGACAGGGATGGTGTTCCGGGTCAGGAACATCGTGCAACGAGATAGGATCGAGTGTTGAGCGAATATGCATAATGTGTCCTCCTGTTGAGTACACTATTAATGATAAATAACCTAGTGAATTAGTCAAGTATTGTCGTTAACTAACTGCATATTTTTTAGAATATAAAGCCATTGCAGATTAAGCAGGAATCAGATGTTTTGATGGGAAATGAAGGATTATTCAGCGCAATTCACACAGGTGGTGACATATGGTAGTGCATCAAGCCGTGCATCCGGTATTTTTTCGCCACAGATGGCACATGTTCCATAACTGCCATTTTTTAGTCGAGCAAGCGCAGCATCGATTAAACGCACAGTGTGTTTGGCTTCTTCATCAATAGCTGACAGCACATCATCATTTTCGCGTTGTGTTACCTGTTCAGCAAAATCTTTTTCTACGGGTTCTTTTTTATGGTGAATATCAGTTTCTATCGCATTAATTCGACGTATTAATTCACTTTTAAGATTTTGCAGGTGTTCTATTGTTGACTGTGTGGATGACATTTTTGATACCTTTTAAGTTGAATGTTAACTTCTATCATGCGTTTAAAAATATCTTTAAGGTGATAAATGGCATCCTGGTATGCAGAAAACTATTTGATTAGTAGGTGATGTGTTACCAGTGTAGTGTATCAAATAATCAGAAGTTACCTGCTCAGGTAATGACATCCGGTTTTTTGCGACCGGTATATTTTTCAATCTCTGCGATAGCAACCGAGATGTCAATTAGATCAGACAGTAAGATTTGTGGATCGGCTTCAATTTTTTCAGGATCTTTTTCCGGTTGTTCAATATAAACCCGTAAGGTAGCACCTGCGGTACCGGTGCCGGACAGGCGATAGACAATACGTGCACCATTGTTGAACAGGATGCGTATGCCCTGCTGGCTGCTGATGCTGTTATCGACCACATCGGTATAGCTGAAGTCATCACATAGTTTAACTGTATATCCTGAAAAATGCTGTTTACTAAGCTCGCTGGTTTGCGCTCGCAGTTGCTGCATTAGTGCGTTAGCACCGTCTATTGAAATACCTTCATAATCATGGCGAGTGTAAACATCGCGGCCAAATTTTTGCCAGTGATCGGTGACGATCTCGGCCACCGATTGTTTGCGCACGGCGAGGATATTTAGCCAGAACAAAACAGCCCAGAGACCATCCTTTTCACGCACATGATCTGAGCCCGTGCCAAAAGATTCTTCACCGCAAAGTGTGATTTTTTCGGCATCCAGCAGGTTGCCAAAAAATTTCCAGCCGGTTGGAGTTTCATAACAGTCGATGCCGAGTGTTTCAGCGACACGATCCACTGCCTGACTGGTGGGCATGGAGCGTGCCACGCCGGCGAGTCCCTGTGCATAGGCTGGCACAAGTGTGGCGTTTGCAGCGAGTATTGCCAGGCTGTCACTGGGGGTAACATAAAAGCGAGCACCAAGAATCATGTTGCGGTCGCCATCACCGTCAGAGGCCGCGCCAAAGTCAGGTGCCTGATTTCCCTGCATTATTGCTACTAGCTCTTTGGCATGTGCCAGGTTAGGGTCAGGGTGAGCACCACCAAAATCAGTTAGTGGTACACCACGCAAAACAGAACCTGTTGCTGCGCCCAGGCGATTTTCCAGGATCTCTTTTGCATAAGGGCCGGTAATTGCATTCATCGCATCAAAACACATTGAAAAATTGCCTGAGCCAAGCAGTTTGCGCATTGCTTCAAAATCAAATAGCTGTTCCATCAGGTCGGCGTAATCGGCTACCGGGTCGATGACTTCAACGGACATCTCAGCGATTTTCTGGCTACCCGTGTGATCAATATCGACATCCGCTGTTTCTATAATACGATATTCGCTGATGTCGAGACTCTTTTTGTAGATGGCCTCAGTGATATTTTCTGCAGCCGGACCACCATTGGCAGCGTTGTATTTGATGCCGAAGTCGGCATTCGGTCCACCTGGATTGTGGCTGGCAGAGAGGATAATGCCGCCAAAGGCCTGGTATTTGCGAATGATGCAGGAAGCAGCCGGTGTTGACAGCAGGCCGCCACAACCAATAATGATTTTACCGAAACCATTTGCTGCTGCCATCTTTACAATAATTTGCAGCGCTTCTTGATTATAAAAACGGCCGTCACCGCCAACCACCAGGGTTTGTCCCTGAAAACCTTCAAGTGCATTAAAGATCGATTGCACAAAGTTTTCAAGGTAATGTGGTTGCTGGAATACTTTCACTTTTTTGCGCAGCCCGGAAGTGCCGGGACGCTGATCATCGAAAGGCGTTGTGGTGACGGTATTTATTTCCATGATAGTTTTTAGCTTTATCTGTTTGCTAATTAATTTGTCATGTTGATATGACGCTTACGGAAGTGTAACAACATGCTACAATTTTGCTAACAATTTCATATTGATTTGCATCAACATAAGTTTATCAATAAGTTGATGATTAACTTATATATAGCGTTTTGTACGACAGGGGAAAGCTTAATATTACTGTCATCTCGACCAGCGGGAGAGATCTTATGCAGCGGTAGAACAAGATCTCTCCCGCTGGTCGAGATGACAGTAGAATTGAATTTTTACCTTATTGTGCAAAGCTTTGTTGTTACTAAAACGGATGAGAAAGTGCCGACTATTAAAGACTCTCTGTAGTATGGGTGTTGTAGTAAAATCCACATGGATGGGTTTACGGTGAGGTTTTAATAATCATTATCCTTTTCATCCATCTCATTAGCATCATTATAACAAGCGAGATTTCAAATGATGGCACAAGTAGATAGTGAACTGGCAGAGTTAGGCCTGATAGGGCTGGCAGTAATGGGACAGAATCTGGTACTGAATATGGCTGACCACGGTTACCGTGTTGCTGTGTTCAACCGTACTACGAACAAGGTGGATGAGTTTATCAATGGGTCGGCAAAAGGCATGACCATTATCGGTACGCATACCATAGAAGAGCTGGTCGAATCACTGGCTAAACCGCGCAAGGTTATGCTGATGGTAAAAGCCGGCGAGGTGGTTGATGGTTTTATCGAGATGTTAGTCCCGTTGCTTGAAGCGGGTGATGTCATTATTGATGGTGGTAATTCACACTATCCGGACTCCATACGACGTACTGCCTATTTGAAAGAGAAAGGCCTGCGTTTTATCGGTACCGGTGTTTCTGGTGGTGAAGAAGGTGCACGTTTTGGTCCCTCTATTATGCCCGGTGGCGACCCTGAGGCATGGCCGCTGGTAAAAGATATTTTCCAGGCAATCTCGGCAAAAGTAGATGATGAACCTTGTTGCCAGTGGGTGGGGTCAGACGGTGCCGGCCACTTTGTAAAGATGGTGCATAATGGTATCGAATACGGTGATATGCAGTTGATCTGTGAAGCTTATTCATTGATGGAAAATGTTTTGGGATTGAGTTGTGAGCAGATGCATGAGGTATTTAAAGAATGGAACAGTGGTGTACTGGATTCTTACCTGATCGATATTACCAAAGACATTTTTGCTGTTAAAGACGAAGATGGTGAGCCGTTGCTAGACAAGATACTGGATACCGCAGGTCAAAAAGGTACCGGCAAGTGGACGGGCATCAGTGCACTTGATCTGGGTGTGCCACTGACTTTAATTGGTGAGTCTGTTTTCGCACGTGTTTTGTCGTCAATAAAAGATGAGCGGGTGCGTGCATCAGCCATACTTGGGTCACCTTCGAAGGTTATATCAGCAGTAAATAAAGCGGAAACATTAAACGCGATTCGTGATGCCTTATATGCATCGAAGATTATTTCTTATGCGCAGGGCTTTATGTTGATGTCCGAGGCGGCAAAAGAATATGACTGGAATCTTAACTACGGTGAGATAGCATTAATGTGGAGAGGTGGCTGTATTATCCGCAGCAAATTCCTTGGTAACATTAAAGATGCCTACGATAAAAATCCTCAGCTGGAAAATCTGGTACTCGATTCGTTTTTTACCGAAGCACTGAAATCAGCACAGGCAGGCTTACGCAAAACCGTAATACTTGCGGTAGAAAATGGGATACCGGCACCTGCATTTTCTTCTGCATTATCTTACTTTGATGGTTATCGAAGTGAACGACTGCCGGCAAATCTGTTACAGGCTCAGCGCGACTATTTTGGTGCGCACAGCTATGAACGTATTGATAAAAAACGCGGTGAGTTTTTTCATACTGACTGGACTGGGCATGGCGGCAAGGTGGCGTCCACGACTTATGAAGTGTGAGCCAGTGCTTACTTGTTCAATATGAAATGGTCTATTATCAATAAACAAAAACTTTACAGTGGGTTTTATAAGCTCACCGCTATCCAGTTGCAGCATGAGCTGTTTGCAGGTGGTCAAAGCAAAATTCTCAGGCGTGAACTCATTGACCGTGGGCAGGCGGTTGCAGTGTTGCCTTATGATCCGGTAAGCGATGAAATAGTACTGATTGAACAATTTAGAATCGGTGCCGGGGAAGCTAAATCCAGTCCCTGGGTTATTGAGGTCATCGCCGGTTATAAAGAATCCGGTGAATCAGCTGAGGAGGTGGTGTACCGTGAAGCATATGAAGAAGCGGGCTGCAGGATAACTGATTTGTTGCCTATGTTTAAATATTATTCCAGCCCCGGTGGCTCCAATGAACAGATACAGATTTTTCTTGGTCGTACACAGAGTTCGCATATAAATGGAATACATGGACTTGATGAGGAGGGTGAAGACATTAAGGTACATGTAATCAGCCCTCAGCAGGCTTTTGACTGGCTGGATAGCGGGAAAATTGATTCTGCCGCACCGATTATTGCCTTGCAGTGGTTTCGCTTTAATTACCAGCGAATACGTAAAAACTGGCTTTAGTAAAAAATCTCATCCGTGTATAAAAAAATAATTCCCCCGCTATTATTCCTGCTGTTTATTGGGTTCATTGTTTCTAATGATCATGCCAAAACCATCATAGCCGGTATTGCACTGTTTTTAATTGGCATGAATTACATGGAGAACGGCTTTAAATTATTCAGTGGTGGCGCACTGGAAACCATCCTCGAAAAATTTACCAGTACTACACCAAGAGCAATTACAACCGGGTTTCTGGCAACAGCAGTGGTGCAAAGTTCCTCTTTGGTTACCGTTATTATCATTTCATTTCTTTCGGCAGGGCTTATCGGGCTGACACAGGCCGTAGGTGTTATTTTTGGTTCTAATATTGGTACCACAGCAACTGCCTGGCTGGTTTCATCTCTTGGGTTGAAAATCAGCATTGCACAATATGCTTTACCTATGTTGATTTTTGGCGTGGTGATGCAATTCTCCAAGCACACAACTTACAAAGGGTTTGGCAGTATTTTGATTGGCCTGGGATTTATTTTTCTTGGCATTTCCTATATGAAGGAGGGGTTTGAAACACTTAAAAATGGCCTTGATCTGGCAGCGTATGCAATGCCAGGTTATCTGGGTGTGTTTGTATATATATTATTTGGTGCCGTAGCAACGGTTATTATTCAGTCCAGTAGTGCCACACTGGCGATTATTATTACTGCACTGGCTAGTGGCCAGATTGATTATATTAATGCGCTGTCACTTGCCATTGGTGCCAATGTTGGCACTACCGTAACAGCTGCAATCGGCGCTATCGCCTCAAATAAAAACGGCAAACGGTTAGCGGTTGCACATTTTGTATTTAATATCATTACTGCATTGATTGCGGTGATTTTTATTTACCAGTTAAGAGATTTTGTCGATAATCTAGCGCCGATTTTTTTTATATCAGAGACAGATGTTGCCATGAAGCTGGCTCTTTTTCATACTCTGTTTAATATGATCGGTGTGTTGTTAGTAGCGCCATTTATAAATCAACTAGTCAGGTTTTTACAAACCTTGTTTAACCCAAAACAGAAAGATCGTGGCAGGGCAAAATATTTAACCAAAGAAGTGATGGAGCTACCGTCTACCGCTTTAGTTGCAATCAGAAAAGAAACCATACATCTTTATGATAAAGCATTGGAAGCCATTGTGCATGCAATGAACCTGCACCGTCGCGAGATTTTTTCTGACAAGGAAATTGATAAAGTTATTGTACAGTCTGTTGCGCTTATCAATATTGATATTGATAAAATATATCAGAATAAAATTAAGTACCTGTATAGTGAAATAATTCACTTTGCTTCCATGTCACAGAGCAATATGGATAGCGACGATAATAACAGGTTATACGAGTTGAGATTAACTGCCAGAAATATTATTGAAATGGTAAAAGATGTTCGGGAATTGCAAAAAAACCTGAATTATTTCTCGAAAAGCAAAAATACATTTATGATTGATGAATATAATAAACTGCGTTCACAATTAATCACTGTTTTGAGAAGTGTTCAACAAATTAGAGACTATGAGGATGGTGAGGCAGATGAAGAAGACATTCTGACTCATATTGAAGTGCAAAAAGAAAAGGCACAGGATAATGAAAAATTGTTGAATAAAAATATAGATACATTAATCAGAGAGAATAAAATCAGCTCAACAATGGCATCTTCATTGATAAATGATGTCGGTTTTACCTTTAGTATCAGCAGAAAATTGCTTAGAGCTGCGGTCACGCTGTGGGTGAAGGAAAAAGAGATTAAGCAACTTGGTGATGAATATGAATATTAAAAAAGTTATGCAAAAACTGGATGATTATTTTGATTTATCGAAAAAAAAGCAAAAAGAAAAACACGATAAATTGTTACATATAATCAGCAGGCTGGAACAGAAAAAAACGCAGCTGAAAGCAGAAATGATATTACAAAGTGAAAAGGATAATACCAGTGAAGAATTTCATGATTTACAAAAGGAGTTAAAAGTTATATCTAAACTGCTAAAAAAAGCAAGACAGCATAATGTGCCGGAAGAAGAGGATTGAGATTAATCATGCTATGAGTTAGGGGGAGTGCTAATTTTCTTTTTGATATATATCAACATGCTGAGCATAAAGGGTTGTATTATCAAGCTATGAATGCTATTGAAAGAAAACATGCGGGTATTATGCAGGCACTGGTAGAAGAGTTTGAAAAACACAGGCTCCCGATATTGCTGAAGATTAAAGATAAGGTTGATCATGGTAAAGCAATTAATGAAGGAGAGCTTGAATTTCTGGAAAAGGTTATTGAAGATGCCGGTCGAACAATGCATATGATGGTTGGCTATCCTGAACTACATGAGTTTTGCCAGCATGTAGTGCATTTGTATCAGTACATTACAGCTAAGGCACTGGAAAATGAGAAAAATAAAGGGTAGTAGCACACTTAATCAGGCAATCTGTGTCAGATTTATTCATTGAAGAATGACTGAATACGGTCATTAGAAGACATTAAAGACTAAAATCATCGTCCGCGAAGAACGCAAAAGACGCGAAAAAAGCAAAAACAATAATAGGTTTGTAGGCCGGGATAAGGCTTTGCTGTTCCCGGCGTTTTGATTGGCACTGCCTGCAACGTGCCTTATGCAAGCCTACTTGAAAAAAACAGAAAAATAAAATGTTTTGTTTTTGCTTTTTTCGCGTCTTTTGCGTTCTTCGCGGACTAATGTTTTAAAAGCTTTTGACTGTCTGTTAAGTGTCGAAATCAG
>CAYQXD010000110.1:0-11392 GCA_964421315.1 uncultured Thiotrichaceae bacterium
GTGCCTTATACCTGGCTACTTGAAAAAACAGAAAAATAAAATGTTTTCTTTATTCGCGTCTTTTGCGTTCTTCGCGGACTAAATCTTTTCAGCTTTTCCAACGTCCACTTTGTGTCGAAACCAGTCATTCCACATCTGACACTATTTGTCAGATGAAGCACCGACTTATAACAACTAACGATTCCAACGAGACTCGTCACTGATTTCTTTCATGGTATTTTCAATCCAGTTAAAAACATCGGCATTGATTTCTTCCGCACTACGTCCTTGCGATTCGATTGCCGGACCAATAACCACACTAATGGTGCCAGGCCATTTTATAAAACTGTGTTTTGGCCAAAATTCACCAGCATTATGTGCAATAGGTATAATCGGATAACCACTTTTTTCTGCCAGTAACGCACCACCAATTTTATACTTATGTGTTTTACCGGGGGATGTGCGCGTACCTTCCGGAAACAAAACCATCCACTTCCCCTGATTCAGTTTTTTTGTACCTTCTTCTATCAGTTGTTTAACAGCCGCTCTTCCCGCACCACGATTAATGGCAATGGGATCGGTTAGTGCTAACGCCCAGCCAAATATCGGTATCCTCATCAATTCCCGCTTAAAAACCCAATGTACGAACGGGGTAAACGAATGCAGCGCCAGCGTTTCCCATGTCGATTGATGTTTGCATAATATAATTGCCGCTTTGATATTCCCAGCTTTAATATTAAGGTCAACATTTAAGTTTTCCTGACCGGTAACTTTATAGTTGATACCGCAGCAAACCTTCAGCAAAAAATTATTGGTAACCGACCATAAACGGGCAATTCTTAGGCGAAAAGATGGTGTCGTAAAAAACAAAAGTACAATTAATAAACCAAAAACAACGACATTAATAATAAAGCCAATCCAGAATAATAATGACCGTAGAAATAAAACAGCCTGGTATAAAACAGCTTGTGATTGCATATCGTTTGTTACCTTAATATTGCAGTGACTGCCGAAGCCAGGTCATCAAATACCGGGACTTTTTCTTTGCCCTGGCTTTTTTTACCCCTGCTTGCTTTACCTTGAGCCAGTAAAATCTTTTCTGCTTTTTTCCCTTTTCCGGTACGCACCAACATGGGTTTAGCAAGGGCATTGCTTGCTGCTTTAATATCCGAAATACTATCGCCGATGAAAACAATGTTTTTAAGCGGTACGTTAAAGCGCTGACCAATTTCCAGCAACATGCCCGGTTTGGGTTTTCTGCAATCGCAGCCATCACCTGGACCATGTGGACAATAAAAAACAGCGTCCACTCTGCCACCTATTTTTGCCAGTTGTTCATCCATTTTTTTATGTATGGCCGACAACATTTCAATAGTAAAATAATCTCTCGCCAGTCCTGATTGATTACTGGCAACAATGACTGTGTAACCACTGTGGTTTAATCGTGCAATCGCTTCCAGACTACCGGCAATCGGAACCCACTCTTCGGGACTTTTAATATACGCATCGGAATCATGATTGATAACACCGTCGCGATCTATAACAATAACTTTCATCGAACTATACCCCAAATCTCTATTTAGAAGCGCGAGTGCAGGCTTACGACTGGTGCAACCGCGACAGGTCTGCCGCACGCAGGAAAAGTTGATTCATGGTATTTAACAATGCAATACGGTTATTTTTAATCTGCTCATCATCTGCCATCACCATTACTGAATCAAAAAACGTATCCACCGGTTCGCGCAAGGACGATAACTGGCTAAGCGCAGCTTCATAGTCACCGACATCAAACAACGGCTCTACTGTTTTACTTAACGCATTTAAAGCTGCATAAAGTTTTTTCTCGGCATCTTCTGATAACAAATTTTCATCCACTATCATCGCCGCCGTCATCGTCGAGTCTGTTGCTGATTTTTTGAGGATATTACCTACACGTTTATTTGCAGCGGCCAGGCTTTGTGCCTCAGCAAGTTGTCGAAAGGAAGACACTGCTTTTATACGTTTATCAAAGTCCAATGGACGCGGCGGCGCTAGTGCAGAGACTGCATCAAACACATCTGGCGTGACTTTCAGCGATAGATAGTAGGCACGCAATCGTTCTAAAATATAATCAAACACCTCCTGCTCAACTTTACTGGCATCGACTTTAGGCTTAAGCAGCTGCGCCGACTTATGTATCAGTTGCTTAAGATCGAGGTCTAGCTGGCGTTCAATTATGGTACGCAAAATACCCAGTGATGCTCGACGCAAGGCGTAAGGGTCTTTTTCGCCCGTTGGTTTCTGGCCGATGGCAAAAATACCTACCAGCGAATCAAGCTTGTCACTTATTGCCAGAATCTGACCTGTGATGCCAGATGCGGTGTCGTCACCTGCGCCACGAGGTTTATACTGCTCATCCAGTGCCTGTGAAACCTCTGCTGCTTCACCTGCTAGCTGTGCATAATGTTTGCCCATGATGCCTTGCAGTGAGGCAAATTCGCCGACCATATCGGTCATCAAATCACATTTACTTAATACGGCAGCACGTTTTACCTGGCTCACATTTACCTGGCTTATATTTACCTGTGTTGTATCGACCCGGCTTTTATCTACATTTAGCTGTGTTGCTATAAACTCAGCCAGCGCAGTAACACGAGCCGTTTTTTCTGCCAGCGTACCAAGTTGTTTCTGAAAAACAACTTTTTCCAATGCAGCATTAAAAGATTCCAATGGCTGTTTTTGGTCCTGCTGCCAGAAAAACATGGCATCTGCCAGGCGTGGACGAATCACCCGTTCGTTACCGGCTTTTACTTTTTCTGGTGATGTACTATCGATATTACTAATGGTAATAAAATGATTTTTTAGCTTGCCATCAGCACCTTGCACTGGAAAGTATTTTTGGTGGCCCTGCATGGTTTCAATTAATGCTTCAGTCGGCACATCCAGGTATACTTCATCGAACTCACCGGCAACCGCTACCGGCCACTCATTTAAAGCAGTGACTTCATCAAGCAGGTCTTCATCAAGTACCGCCACGCCGCCTATCTGATCTGCAGCATCAATAACCTGCTGTTTGATATTTTGTTTTCGTTGTTCAAAATCGGCAATAACAAAACCTTTCACACGAAGTCTTTGCTGATAATCGCTGGCATGTCTTAGTGTGATTTCACCTCGTGAATGAAAACGATGACCAAATGTTTCCCTGGATGATTTCAATCCCAAAATATCAACATTGATGACTTTTTGACCATGCATTAAAACCAGCCAATGCACCGGGCGCACAAACTCAACATCATTACTTCCCCAGCGCATACGTTTTGGAATGGGCAGGCGAGATAAAGTCTGGTTAACAATATCTTCAATCAGATCGGCTAAATGATGGCCTTTTTCAGTGCTTTTGAAAATCAGCCAGATGCCTTTATCGGTTTCCTGCTGTTTCAAATCAGCCACCTCAACACCTACGGCGCGAGCAAAACCCATTACCGCTTTTGTTGCCTTGCCATCACTATCATAAGCGGCTTTTAAACTGGGGCCTTTACGCTCTATTTCTCTATCAGGCTGTGATGAGTTTATGTTTTTAATTAATACCGCTAATCTTCTTGGTGTGGCAAAAGATTCAACTTCGTTAATTTTAAAGCCTGCTTTTTTCAGGCCGTCTATGATTCCATTACTGAAGGCCTGTGAAAGCTTTTTCAGTGCTTTGGGTGGCAATTCTTCTGTGCCCAGCTCCACCAATAAATCATCTGGGCATAAATCACCCTGGCTCATGCGGCATCTCCCCTGACTTTGATGCTTTTGCCCATAGTATTGCCTATGGGAAAGCCCAGTGCTTCGCGTGAATCATAATAAGCTTGTGCCACGGCTCTTGACAGTGCACGTACCCGCAAGATAAAACGCTGACGCTCGGTGACAGAAACGGCATGACGTGCATCCAGCAGGTTAAACGCGTGCGAGGCTTTTAATACCATCTCATACGCAGGCAATGGTAAATTCAAGGTGATTAAACGCTGGCTCTGCGCTTCGCAATCATCAAATTCTTTGAATAGAATGTCTGTATCGGCATGTTCAAAATTATAAGTCGACATCTCAACTTCGTTTTGATGAAATACATCGCCGTAAGTCACATCACCCTGTGGCCCGGTAGCCCAGATCAGATCAAACACACTTTCTTTTTCCTGCAGATACATCGCCAGACGTTCCAGACCATAAGTAATCTCACCGGTAACCGGTCGGCATTCAAGCCCCCCCACCTGCTGAAAATAGGTGAACTGTGTCACTTCCATACCATTTAGCCATACTTCCCAGCCCAACCCCCATGCCCCTAATGTGGGTGATTCCCAGTTATCTTCGACAAAACGCACATCATGTTCCAGCAGGTCAAAACCAAGAGCTTCAAGCGAGGCTAAATATAAATCCTGAATATTGTCTGGCGATGGTTTTAAAATGACCTGAAACTGATAATAATGCTGCAGGCGGTTCGGGTTTTCACCGTAACGCCCATCTGTTGGGCGACGGCAGGGTTGCACATAGGCAGCTCGCCACGGTTCTGGACCAATAGCACGTAAAAATGTTGCTGGATGAAAAGTGCCGGCACCGATTTCCATATCCAGTGGCTGCAATATGGCGCAGCCCTGCTTTTGCCAGTAATCCTGCACCGCGAAAATTAATCCCTGAAAAGTTGAAACATCGTAAGCCATGCAAAGCCTTATATCTAAATTAATAAAGTGCGAAGTATAACCAAAGTACGCAGATCGTTGTGAAAAAGGTTGTAAGTAATTCAATCCTTTTGTTCGTAAACAGCACATCCGTGTGCTACTACTGGTGTGTATGGCTATTCAAAAAACAATACTTGTCATATTCGGTGTATAAGCCTACATTTCATCTGACAGACAGCGTCAGATATTGGATGGCTGATTTCGACACTGAGCAGACATTTAAAAGCTTTTAAAAAATTAGTCCGCGAAACACGCAAAAGACGCGAAAAAAGCAAAAACAAAACATTTTATTTTTCTGTTTTTTTCAAGTAGGCCTGCATAAGGCACGTTGCAGGCAGTGCCAACCAAAACGCCGGGAACAGCAAAGCTTTATCCCGGCCTACAAACCTATTATTGTTTTTGCTTTTTTCGCGTCTTTTGCGTGTTTCGCGGACTAACGCTTTTAATCTTTAATGTCTTCTAATGACCGAACTCAACCATTCGCTAGATGAGTAAATCTGACACGCTTTATCAGGTTAAGCCTGAGCTACTACTTATTAAAAACAAATAAATCAGTTGAACCTAATGAAAAGGTCTAATACACTAAATATTAACCACCCTCATAACGACTCAACTGATTTACATAGGATTCCAGGTTAATGGGCAGATACCGACCACCACAACCCGTAGGTTCAAAATATATCACTGCCAAAGGCCATAAGCGCCTGAACGAAGAACATGATTATTTGTGGAAAAAAAAACGACCTGAGGTTACCCGCATCCTCTCAGCTGCAGCAGCAGAAGGTGATCGCTCAGAAAATGCGGAATACATTTACCGCAAAAAAGAACTCAGAGAAATTGATGCCCGTGTGCGTTTTTTGCGTAAACGACTTGAGGGCATGGTGGTGGTCGATCGTATTCCATCAGATACCGATAAAGTTTATTTTGGTGCATGGGTCACTATTGAGGATGAGAAAGGAGTAATAAAAACCTATCGCGTAGTCGGCTCCGATGAGTTTGACCCTAAATTGCGTTATATCAGCATGGACTCCCCTATGGGTAAGAGTTTATTAGGCAAATCACTGGGTGATGAATTTAGCATCACTTTAGACAGCAAGAATGGTCAGAAAAAAAGTCGGTACATTATTAATGAAATAAGATACAGCACTGATAAAGACTGACACTTGTAGCGACGAAAACACTCACGTCTAATTTTATATCGCACAATAAAAAGCCCTCAAAAGAGGGCTTTTTATTTACTTTAGACCAACCGTCCGGCTACTGCTGTGGTGCTGGGCCACGTGGTGCCATGTGAGGTGGGCCGTAACCAGGAGGTGGGCCGTAACCTGGAGGTGGGCCATAACCAGGAGGTGGGCCGTAACCTGGAGGAGGACCATAACCAGGAGGTGGGCCGTAACCTGGAGGAGGACCGTAACGACCAGGGCCACCGTAATAACCTGGAGGAGGGCCGTAACGACCAGGACCACCACCATAGTAGTCGTCATCGTCAAAGGCCTGCTCCATTTCTTCCATCCAGTAACGCGGATCCCACTCATCATAAGGATTCCAGTTGTTACCACCACCCCAGCCACTGTTATTGCCAAAAAAGGCATAACTGCTGGATGCGGCCAGCAATAAAGCTAATGCCATTGTTAATCGTAAGATTACTTTCATCATTTACTCCGTAATTAAAATTAATTATCGAACGCTGTCATTGTATGACAGCGTTACCTATACTTCAATGACTTCAGTCAAAAACTTTATGTGCCGTTGAAAAGTCCTACAACCATCATAAAATAACGAAAATTATTAACTACAGCGTTACCTCACAAACCAGCGCCAGCAATCAGGCACTCTTTAAGCAGGAGGACTATAAAAACCGCTTGCTGCCAGTGAATAAAAACCAACAAACAATAAAACTTGCCAGCAATTTATTTCAATTATCAAACTTCAACACGCAACAATATATCAACACCGTGCTCGCCTATTTTCAAAATAACAACTTCGTTTATACATTGAACCCAGACCTGCTGGGAGAAAATGCCATGGACGATTTTTTATTTAACAGCCAACGTGGTTTCTGCGAACACTATGCCAGCGCATTCACCTATCTGATGCGAGCAGCGGGTATTCCTGCTCGCGTGGTAGTCGGCTACCAGGGCGGCAAAATGAATCCGCTGGATGATTATATGATTGTGCGCCAGTCCGATGCACATGCCTGGACCGAAGTTTGGGTGGGCAATCACTGGCAGCGAGTTGACCCGACAGCCGCTGTCTCACCCGACCGAGTCGAGCAGGCGTATTATATGCGGGCCTTGAAAGTAACAGGCTGCCTTTATTATTAGTATCAAATAACGCTTTATTTAAAAACATCGCTTTTTTATATGACAGCTTTCAAAACAACTGGAACCAGTGGGTTATTGGCTTTAATCAGAAAAAACAAAATGAATTATTAAAATCGCCAGGCTTTGAAGAGCCGGATTCATCAAGACTTATTATGCTGTTGTTTGCATGTTTAACCATTGCCGGTGGAATTGTTAGCTGGTTTTTATTAACACACAAAACCGTTGAAAAAGATCGTGCGCAGCATTATTACAATATGTTTTGCCTGAAACTAAAACGCAAGGGTTTGCAACGACATTTAAATGAAGGCCCTGTCGACTTTGAAAAACGCCTCTACAAAAAATGTTCACTTTCACAAAAAACAAAAACAGATGCCATGTTTATTTTCAAAGCTTATCGAACATTACATTATGGAAATAAAAAAAATAGTAAATTAACCACTCAATATTTCAAAAAAATAAAATCATTTAAAGTTTGCAAATAAATAAGCTAACCCACGAAGGCAATTTCTCCTGCACTACCCTAAAGATATTTTCTTACCGAATTTGCCCGACAATAAAACAAGACTGTGGATCACTTTACTCTTACAATCAATCCTGACTGATTATATACACCCATAAAAATAATTCAATAGGGTGAGCTGGACATCTAACTGGACAACGCTTTTAGTAAAGCAGGTTGAATGTGCTTAAAACTCGATGCTACAACTTGGCCATTAGCCATGATGATTATCAGCTTTTACATCAAATACCTTAAGCCAGACGCCTTGATTAGGCACCCCGTTGGCGTGCATTAAATCAATGAACAAAGTCGTTTACACCTGAGCTGAGCCTGAAACTAACTGGGCACTCAACTACTGAGTAAACCTGCCTCTTTGAATAGCGCCAGCACCAGGTTAACCGATGAATGTCTAGTGACCCTGTCAGCGTTTATGGATGACCTAAGAAGACAGGCCGCGGGTGAGACCGCATCAGGCAGATTTCCTCGTGTGTGTTTGCTGTAAGCGACTGACTTAACAGCTACCATGACAGATGAAGTAGTCGATTTTGCTCATTGATTATTTTTTGGTTACTTTGTTAACCGAAAAAAACACTAGTGCCTATTGACAGGTTACGGCTCATATGTGTTAGGTGTTTCTGCTTAAGCACATCAATCTCAGTATTACAATCAGATCGGCACAACCTTGTTTGCACACGGCCCCTTCTGGCCTTGCCCCACCTCATATTCTACTTTCTGCCCATCATTGAGTGTTGCGTAGTCGTCACCGCTCTGTATTTCAGAATGGTGTACGAACAGGTCTTTACCTCCATCATCTGGAGTGATAAAGCCAAAACCTTTGCTTGCGTCGAACCACTTTACTGTGCCTGTACTCATTTTACTTTTTTCCTATCTTGATTAGAACTTCATTTATATTGATGGTGTTTTATTTATATTTTTAATTCAAATTAATATGGATAAATTCTGATTTCACTTTCTTCACATAACATTATATTAGCCAGAATGTCGATACTCTGTAATATCGAGAATGTGAAATATTGAATATTTATCATTCTAGCTATTTCTTTTAATTTACTTGTAAATTACACGATCTTTGGCTAAATTACAAATCCACACAGTTTAAAGGATTAATCATGTCTTCGATGGATAAGGATATTAAATCTCCCGTTTCTGGTAAAAATATATTAAAAAATCAACTCGCTACGGTATTAAACAAGATCTTATTCGCTGGCATGTTAAACATGCCGAACAATATATTAAAGCACATAAAACACGACTTAAAGCGCATATTGCAGTTGATTTAGATAAATGTTTTCAAGACAAAGGCAGAAATACGTCGCTTAAAGACTGGCCAGATTGTAGATTCTTTGCGTATATTGTTTGTTGATGTGCTGGCATTGCCCTGGTCGGTTAAATATCCATGGGATGATTTGAAATCGCAGGCAATGCCTTTGCCGACCTCTCACCCAACGATTGCTCGTCAACCAAGAATCAACGGTGCATCCGTACACTACTGCTCCATCCTTTGATTCATAAACACCACAACCATGTGGCACTTTTCGAGCAAAGGTTTTTTAAATATTATCTTTTACAAAATTGCGTAAAAAAGATAATGGTTTAGCACCACTAAAACGCGCGACTTCTTCGCCCTTTATTATCAAAATAATGGTCGGAAAACCTCTGACCTTATAACGCCCCGCCAGTTTCATGTTTTCGCCTTCATCAACTTCAATTTTTGCCAGCTTTATTTTGCCTTCATGTTCTTCAACCAACTTCTTTAATAACGGCGCAATAACCAGGCAGGGTGAACACCCTTCTGCCCACAGATCAATCAGTACTGGCACGTCATGTGAAGTTGCCAGCACTCTGTCGCCAAATTGCTCTAAATCCACATCAAATATTATTACTTCACTCAAAACACTTACACCTATATAACCAGTAGTGGTGCAAGGATGCACCGTTTACGAACCAAAGGATGGAGTAGTGGCACACGGATGTGCTGTTTACGAACCAAAGGATGGAGATCGACACACATTATACATCGTCACTATTGTTTCACGTTATAATGAGTCGTTTAAAATACTATTTAAATATGAAGCTATGAACTTTATCACCGTTGAACATCACGTTACCCCGGCAAAACTCGATGTATTATATGTCGATGACTGGCCGCTATGGGAAAAAGGCGTCTCTGAATTTGACTGGACTTATGACAAAAAAGAAACTTGCTACATTGTTGAAGGCAAGGCCGTTATTATACCTGAGAATGAGGAAGCGATAACCATTCAGGAAGGTGATATGGTTTTTTTTCCTAAAGGAATGAAATGCGTGTGGAAAATTATAGAACCCATCGAAAAACATTACCTCATCGAAGATTAATTGACGGAAATTATAATATGGCACTTTGGGAACAACTACTGGCTGGCGTACTCGGCTTATTGATAATCTTTATGGTTTTTCCCGGCATAAAAGCCACCATGGAAAAAAGTAAAAATGCTGAAGAAAAACACTGGGGAACGGTGTTGTTATTGGCTGCGGTGCTAATTGGTTTTGTGGTGCTGATGATTTATTCGGTACAGTAAAATACGGTTCATTTCGACCAGAAAATCAAAGGTTCAGTCACTGGATTTCTTCTTTTTTGAGTAGCCTGTTTTTGAGTAACCTGGCTGTCAGCATCGACATTGTTGGTGCCTGCACAAACAATGAAAAAATCACCACACCAAAAGCAATCGACTGTATGGTCCACCAGTAATCAAGGCTGGTAGGTAACGACAGTGCCAATGCCAATGTTACCGCACCACGCAGCCCGCCCCACACCATGACAGTTTGTGATAAAAATGGCACTTTTAATTTTTTAAAGGACGCAAAAAACAATAATACGCCATAGACACTAATCGCCCTGGCAACCAGCAAAGCGGCAATGGCAATCAGCATTGCCAGCCACCTCTGCTCAAACATCCCCAGAGTGATGACTGCGCCCATAATCAGGAATACACTCACATTTGCCACGTGCGCCAACATGCTCCATAAATATTTATTGCCCGTTACCGCTGTCTGAGCACCCTCATTCTGCTCACTGGCTAATTTATCTTTGCTCTCACTTAACATTGAAAAACTTAATGCCGCCAGCAGGGTGGACATTATGCCGGAGACCATAAGATGTTCAGCCAGTATATATGAACCGTATGCCACAACCAGACTCATTACTCCTGCCAGTAAAGGCTGCTTTGCGCTCTTTTGCAAAACACCAAACAACAAACCCACAAATAAACCAGTTAATGCACCACCAAAAAATATTAAAGAAAAATCTGCTACAACACTTAGCATAGAATCAATGGAGAATATTGATACCACCAAATCTGTTGCAGTCGCCATCGACAAAAACACACTAAATAAAACAATAGCTGTCGCATCGTTGAATAAACTTTCACCCTCAAGCAAGACGCTAATCCTTTTAGGTGCTTTTGTCTCTCGTAATTTATCAACCACAGCAACCGGGTCGGTTGCCGCCAGAATTGCTCCGGTTATTAATGCCGCTAACCACGGGAATCCTGATTCATGCCCGATACCATAAAACAGCAACACTGCCACAATAAGGCAGGTCAGCAACATAGCAATAATTGCCAAAAATAAAATAACAATCAAATTCTTTTTTAATTGTTGTTTATCTATATTGTATGCGGCCTCAAAAATAAGCACAGGAATAAATACATAAAAGATAATAGACTGGAAGTTGTCGGCACGAATGCCGGTATCAATTCCTGCCAGCACAACAAGTTCTGAAACAATAAAACCAAGTAACACCAGAATACTGGCAAGAGGCATATGCGACCATTTAGCTACTGGCTGCGCAATCAATGAAAGCCCCAGTATTACCACCAGAGCAAGAATGAGGTGCT
>CAYQXD010000111.1:0-10067 GCA_964421315.1 uncultured Thiotrichaceae bacterium
GCAATCATAACCCGCTATACCTTTTACGTAATCGATGCCGAATAATTTCAGCAAATGTATTAAAAACAAAAGTGAACAAAAACAGAATTAATGCTGCCAGGAACAGAACGCGATAATGTGTGCTGAAAACTTCAGCTTCCGGCACTTCTACCGCCAGGTTGGCAGCCAGCGTACGCATACCCTGAAAAATACTCATGTCCATTATCGGTGTGTTACCGGTTGCCATGAGTACAATCATGGTTTCACCTACAGCGCGACCAAAGCCCATCATCACTGCCGAAAAAATTCCCGGGCTGGCCGTGGGTAAAACCACCGTCGTCAAGGTTTGCCAACGTGTTGCACCCAGTGCCAGCGAGCCACGCACCAAATGCTGCGGAACGCTAAATAAGGCATCTTCTGCAATCGAAAAAATGGTAGGAATAACAGCAAAACCCATCATTATGCCAATCACCAAAGCATTACGTTGGTCATAGGTCCAGCCCCACTCATTACTCATATGACCACGCAGGTCACCATTAAACAGTAAATTTTCCAACGGGCCACTTAGCTGCATAGACAGCCAGATTAAAAATATCACTACAGGAATTAATACCGCTGCTTCCCAGCCTTCAAATATGGACTTGTTGGGCATAAGGCTCCATAGTGCAGCGCACACTATAAAACCAGCTGGCAATATCAATAGCAGAGTAAACACACCGGCAAGATGGGCTTCTATATACGGTGCAAGCCACAAACCAGCAAGAAAACCAAGGATAACTGTCGGCAGCGCCTCCATGATTTCAATGGTGGGCTTTACCGATTGGCGCATGCGTGGCGACATGAATTGTGCGGTATAGATGGCACCTAAAATGGCAATAGGAATAGCAAATAGCATGGCATAAAATGCCGCTTTAATGGTACCAAAGGACAAGGGTATCAAACTAAATTTTGGCTCAAAGTCATCATTGGACGCTGATGATTGCCAGATATAATCTGCTTCGTCATAACCTTCGTACCAGACTTTCTCCCACAACACACTAAAAGAGATTTCCGGGTACTCATTATGCACATGGTATAAATGCAGCTGATTGGTATTATCGGCAACCAGCAGATGCTGCGCCCGTGCTGACCAGGCCATTTGCTCAATGGCCGTATTCACGGTATTAATGTTTGCCAGCGTTCTTTGCGAGGTTGAATAATAAATCGTAATATCACCATTGACATCACCAACAGCAAAACCTTTACGTCGCTGCTCAGTGGCAATAGAAGTTACCGATTTCTGGCTATTATCAAAGTTGCGGATAAAAATAAATTTTCTGCCAACGCTGTCGCCTTCAGAAATGTTGCGCACCGACATCCATTGCTGTACCTCACCATTCTCCAGCCCAATCATTAACGATGAGCCGCCAAGCAATAATTTTAAATGGGTTATCTCGTGATCAAATTGATGCTCGGTGTAAGCACCAACAAACCCCTTTTCATCCAGCGGATAATCAATCAAAATGCCGTTTTCAAGTGCGGCATACAGGTGATTCAGCGCTGGTGTCAGAGCAATGGATTTAATGCGGCCATCAAATGCCCGCTCTGAGCGGGACTCCAGCTCAATGCTTATCTCTTCACTAAGAAATGATTCTTCACGCAGATAACGCGTCGACACTAAACGGTTATCTGCTGTCGTTGCCGCCAGACCAACAATATCATCATTTAACTGAACAGCAATTTGCGTTAATGGCTGCCCGGACTCATCCAGCACAACGGGAGACAAACCTAATGGAAACTCAAGCCGGGGTGTCAGTACACGAACATCATCAGGGTAACTCAAATCAAATTGATAACGAACGAGAAGCGCCGAACCGTCTTCAAGACCCAGCACAACCAGATTAAGATTTGAAGCCACACTGCTGATAGAAGCAGGCAGATTAAGGCTTTTATCGGCAACAACCGTACCCGTTTCGGTATTAAAGAAAACCGCATGACCCTTATCGGTAAACCTGACCGCAATCGTGCCCTGTTCCTCAAGCCCAAGAACCAGGGTTGCGCCCTCACCGGGTGCAGCATAAGAAACACCCTGCTTTATTTCTGCCGAACCAAACATCGGCACCACAACATAAAGCAAATAAAAGAAAATCAACAGTATGGCAATAATGACACTGATACCACCAGTAGCGACTAAATACCGTGTAATACGATCATTTAACGCTCTTCGGTTGTACCGTGATTGTAACGTGAGATCTTTCATTCGATAAGTTTATCGATGAAATGTTACAAAGATATTACAGGATGTGACAATTTGATGAAGATGTAAAAAGGGGCGCAAGTAGCGCCCCTTTTGTACCGGCAAACAATATCTAAAAATAATATTGCAGCCGAGGTGTGGTTTTTAACTAATTAAAAATCACCACCATCATAACGGCGTTGCAATTCACAGACATCCATCTGACCACCATTATTTGGCAGATCAACTGTTTCTTTGAACAAAGTACCCTTTGGACAACTGCCATCGCCTGTTGGTGTTGTACCTGCAAGCGTACCGCCTGTAGCTGGCTGCCAGACTGTTACATTGCCATTAACATTAACCGTCCAGCCATCTGTCCAGTTATTTGTGCTGTCCTGTGGGAAAGCGCCCATGTACGTGGTTTCTACAAAGTTATTTGCAAGCGACCCACCCATAGCTGTTGTCAATGAGAAACTTACATCTTGCAAATTAACCATAGTAGCAGCAGGAACGGCATCTGCATTATTTGCATTAAAACCAAAGTCTGTTGTAGCTTCACTTACATTGTTAGTGCCAAAACCAAACCATGCGGCAACATCAGCATCATTAAAATTCGTGCCATCAGAATCAATCTGAACAGAGGCATTAACACAGTTTACTACCACATTAGCCGCTACACCATTCGCACTCTGAGCTGTAACACTACCACTAGCACCAACAGCAACTTCAGCAAAGGTTGCATCACCATCTATTTCAATACATTCTTTTGCCCGTTGCTGAGAAATGACGGAATTATATAATCTAAAGCCCGTACCACGGCGCATTAACACACCTTCAGCAGCTGCGCCTTTTGTATTTAAAACACCTGCGCCTGATATCATGGTGATATTGGCTAAAGTAGGTCGAGATACAGGTTCTACTTCAGGATTACCATTGTCATTATCAGCTTCGATCATACGGTCGGCTACAGCACCTACACCCGTACCACCGCCACCAGCACCTGAATGTTTGATTAAACCAAACTGAGCAGAACCGGTATAACCATGACCCCAGTCAAAACTGTCGTCCCGATTATCAGTTAATACAAAATTACTGATATGGGTGGTAGAGCCGAAATGTTCGATACCATCATCCAGCCCACGGTGAACTTGAATATGGCTGATTTTAGTACCTGAACCTACGCCGAATAAGGTAAAGCCATTTAACTCATTACCATTACTGTCAATGTCATTACCCGCACCACGAATAACCAGGTATTTAATATCGCCACTGTTATCAGCATCATTTGTACCTGCGTAACGACCAACGCCGCCTTCAGCTACAACATCAACGCCTTCGCCTGATTTGGCAAAACCCATCAGTGCAAAACCTGCCCATTCACCCAGAGCATTGGCACCAATATCATTTGTGCCATCGTAATCTGTATCGGCATAGGCGTTACCTGCAACCCATGCGTTAAACCATTTTCTTGAACTCATCACAACTGGGTCTGTAGCTGTACCATTAATATTTATTTTAGCACCACGCGTTGTAACTAATGCTTCTTGAGCACTACCAAGAATCAGCGTACCTGGTTCTACATTCAGGGTAATATCATGCACTGTTGCTGCTGTACCACCTGCACCATCACCGTTACCAATTTTGGTACCGGGAAAACCTGTTGCCAATGTGTAGATGTTGTCATTGGTCAGGGTAAGACTACCTGTGGCATTTCCTGTATTAGAGTTGCCAGCAGGAGTGCTATCACTACTACAACCAACCGCACCTGCAATTGCTGCTGTTACAGCCAGCGCTAATATAGATTTTGTTTTGTTCATAGATTTCTCCGAACGTTAATTAAAATTATTTAAAAACAATAAATATTTAAAAATAAATATTATTTCGCAAAATTTTAATTCGGAGATGTGACGGTTTTGTGTATAGAAAGTGAATGATTTGTTACAAAGTTGTCATGTTTTTGTCATTTATTTAGATGAATGTTTGGCATTGCTAACAAAGTATAGGTGGCTCATCTATTTCCAGCTCGGTGAGTGTCACTGTCGCCTGGTGAAGCTTTGATTTTACAAAGTGTAATTTCCATAAATCTCTGATCTTTAAGCTAATCTGTGTGTCATGTAGAACGGCAATACTACATAGCCACTCTCAATATGTATATTATCTGCTATCCACGCTATGGCTTCAAGTCCGGAGTTCAATACGATGTAGTTGGGAGTAAGTAAGTATTCCGCCCTTACGGAATTCGGTGTATAATTATCGTTTTTGCAAATATCAAATTTATGTCTAAATCAATTGGTATCGATCTCGGTACAACTAACTCCTCATGTAGTATTAAAACACTCAACACACAAACGATTATTAATGCTGAAGGCGATGCTTTAACCCCATCGGTTGTCTCTTATAAAAGAAACACAAAATCCTCGTTTATTGTTGGCAAACCAGCATTAAACTGGTTACAACAAGACCCTGAAAATACTATTGTTTCAGTAAAACGACTGATGGGCAGAAGCTTTAGCGACGAGGATGTTCAAAGACTAATTAATGAAAAGCGTTATAGCTACCATATTGATACCCTTTCTAGCGGCTCTAAAAACAGTGTTGCCGTCACTCTGCATGATAAAGAATTTACTCCCGAACAAATATCAGCCCAAATTTTGGAAAAAATTAAAGGCGATGCCAGGGTCAGCCTGGATGATAACGTAAACTATGCCGTGGTCACCGTACCGGCCTATTTTAATGACAAGCAAAAACATGCCACGCGCCAGGCCGCCGCCCTGGCAGGTCTAAAAGTACAACAATTATTACCCGAATCCACTGCCGCCGCTATCTCTTTTGGTGTGGATGGGTTAACACAAGACGAAGCAAAAACCATTTTAGTTTTTGACATGGGCGGCGGTACTTTTGATATTTCTATTCTCACTATTGTCAATGGTCAATTTATAGAACAAGGCAAAGGCGGTGATATGTGGATGGGAGGCGATGATATTGATTATCTTATTCGTCAATTTGTCTACCAGGAAACACAAGCAGAATATGATATAGAGAATATTCAGAACTTAATCGACAAACTAAATAAATCAGATAAAAACCGTTTTATTGGTGATTTACAAGTTAAAATCGAACAAGCCAAAATAAAACTAAGCACCAGGCCCAAAGCATTCATTGAATTACCTGGGTTATTAAAAGATGAAGACGGCGATATTTTGGATATAGAAGTAGAACTTGAGCGTGAAAAGTTTGAACAACTATTACAACCTTTTGTAGATAGAGCAATAGACTTAACTAAGCAGGTGATCGCCAGCATTGACTTTGAAGTCGATCTTATTGATCAACTCGTTATGGTCGGTGGCAGCTCTTCTATTCCCTTAGTAAAGCAGGAATTAGGCAAGCTATTTGGTTTAGAGAAAATATTTGTTCATCCTCGCCCCATGCTGGCGATTTCTGAAGGTGCTGCCATTTTGGCGCACCGCCTGGCAGACAGCTACGAATGCCCGGAGTGTGGCAAAGATGTGCGCCAAAGTGACACAGTTTGTACGCACTGCAATTTTGATCTTGAAAAGAATCTGCAGGAAACAGGCGTTGTTGATATTGTCCATACCTCCTCTCACGATTATTACCTGGAATTAGCAAATGGAGAAGACCAACTCCTGGCAAGCAGTAACAGCTCCTTGCCTTTTCACTGCCAACACAGTTTCAGGCTATTAGACAATGAACAACAATTAGCCCATTTTAAATTTTACAATTTAGTTAATGATAATAAGGAATCGATTGGCGACCTGTGGTTAAGTTTTGATTTAAAAGATGATGACTTTGCCATTGAGGAGCATGAAAAAATTGCGGTTATTATTCTAGATTTTACCATTGATACTAATAATTTAATTACCGTTGATGTCAAACTTCAAGATAGGAATATACATATTAGCAAAACACTGTCCAGAGGCGGTATTGATGAGCGTTTGTACATTGATTTGCAACAAGCCATAGAAAAAGTCAATCTGGGAGAACATAGTGTTTTTGTTTGCAATGACTTTGAAACACGCGCAGTAAAAATTGCCAGCTTAATTAACCAGGTGATTGATCCAGATACAGGGAAGGAAAAGAAAGCGATCAAAAACAGAATTGTAAAATCACAAAACATCGCAGCTCAACTAGTAGCAGCGAATGAATCACCCTATTCCAATCTTTATTATGCCGAAAAATTTCTTGAATCCAACAAATACTTGCTCACCATCAAAGAAGAAAAACGCTTAGAAAAAAAACTGACCAGCCTTAAAAAATACTGTGAAGATGGCACTGTTCAACAGATATGTAATAGTAGAGACAAACTAATAGATGAAATTGATAGCCATTCTTTATTGCAAACTATCTGCAGTATTTCCAATACTGCAGATAGATGTCATGCCAGCAACCCTAATCTGTCAGCCCGTTTTACTAAATATGTCAACGATATTAGATATCTGATGACTCAAGATTATACAAAAAATGCAAAAAAAGTAGCAGATCTTATCGATGAAATCGCTCCAGAAGTAAATGCCTTTAACCGTCAGCATACTGACAGCCCAGCCAAAATACTGCATGGTATCCAAAAATAATAATGCCATCCTGCCCTGTTTGTCACAGAGAGAATATTAGCCAAAATGAGAAAAACTGCCCTCAGTGCAATGCCGACCTGACCAGCTTTGCTATGCTGGATAATTTGGCAAGCAGAGAAAACCAGCCAGGCAAAGCAAACAATAAAGGCTTGTATGTCTTTAGCGTTCTTACTTTGGCTGTTTTACTAATTATGGTGTGGTATATTTTCTTACGCTTGGACCTGCAACAAAAAGCGGCGCAAGTAAACCAGCCGGGCCACCAAAAAACCTCTAATTACTTAATGGATAATAAAGCAATAGTCGCTAAATTAGAGAGGCTTAGTTCGCAGCTTGCACAGTTAGATAATAAGCAACAAACAAATCTTGTTACACTGACTACATTAATCAAAGCAAAACCCGGTCAAGCAGAAATCCCTGCAAAAACCCCAGCAGTCAGGACTCCTTTGCTCGCAGTTTTGCCGAGCAAAAGCCAGAACAATCGCCAGTACAGTCACCAAAGCAAACCCCAGCTCAAAATTGGCAATACATTTTTTGTCTACCAGGCGACAAAAAATGAAACCTTGTGGTCTATTGCCAAACGCTTCTACAAGCATGGTTTTTATTACCCTGTTTTGCTCGCAGATAACCCTCAACTTAGCGTATATCAGCATAATAATAAGCGATCCATACGTATCAGCACCGAGCCAAAGCATTGGCAAACTATTTATCATAATCGTGTGCTGGTTACAAAGGGCAATATGTTTTACAAATACAAAGTTCTGCCAGAAGATAGCTGGGATAGCATTGCACTAAATTTTTACGGTAACAAAGAAAACCAGGCACTCAAGGCAATAAATAAAAACATAAAGCTCCATGCTGGAGCAACTATCTTGATACCGCTAAAATGAATAAGGGCACCTCTAAAAACTATCTTTTTGCCAGGTTACGGCGTTGGATACTTTTCTGCGATCCTCATGTATTTCATATACACTGCGGCTCCATCCTTTGGTTCGTGAACAGCACCTCCATGTGCTACTACGCTCAAAAAGTATCCGCCTTGTACTCGAACAAAAATATTAGTTTTTAGAGATGCCCATAAGCAAATGAATAAGCAAACGCGTTTTCAAAAAACACTGGTAAAAGCTGAAAAACTTTTTCTGCGTAAAAATTATTTATTAGCACTGAAAGAATTTGAAACTGCCAGGCGTTTGTCTCCTGATAATAATCTGACTGACAAAATTAAGCAGTGTTATGAGCTATCTGCACCACAAAGGCGCGCCGAATTACTGAAAAACGCACGCAAAAGTGAGAAAAAAAACAAGCTAAGCGTTGCGCTAAACTATTTTGACCAGGCCATGGCGATAGAACACGAAGACTGGCTGGATAAAAAAATAAAACAACTGCATCTTAAACTGCAACAAACAGACACAGCATCAGCAATTAATTCTAATGACAAAACGGCAAGCCTGGAAAAAGAAGTTTCACTGCTGCTCACCAGTGGGCAATTTGTAAAAACATTGGCAATATTTAACAAGCAAGCTCCAGTCACACATCAAGGTATTTATGATTATGGCTTTGCTTTAATGCAAACACAGAACTACCAACAGGCATTATTATTATGGTTGCCACTGATAAACCAGCACGACAATTTAAGCCAACAAATTATCTTGTTACTACCTGCTGTAAAACAACAACTAACAAGCAATAATGAAAGCTATAAAAACATCTACCTGGCTTTAAAAGCACTGCAAAGCAAACCAGGAGAAATAGACGAATACCTGAATTATTTTACTGCCTGCTATGTTAAAGAATTATGGGATCAGGAAAATTATCTACAAATTTTAGAGATTGTATCTCCGCTGGCATCTCCACTGGAACGCATCGCAGCAGAACCAGTCTCATCGGCCTGGCTCGACTTGTTTGCCAAGTTGTATTTTCAACTTGCCGCCAGTGATGCCAAATTTGTTGATCAAGCGATAAATTACTGGCTAACCAATATTTACAACCATAGCGGTCTCAATAGCTTGCCATGCAATCAGCCACCCATTCAGTCACCCACTCAGCCAATAATTGACATTATGGACAAAATGCTGAACCAGCACCTGCGACAAAACAGCATCGATCCATCGGTTCTTGATTATTGGAAAAAAGAACAACAACAAACCCTGCTGCTATCCACTTTGTCCTTAGCAGAAAATACACTGCCTGTTTTTCCATGTTCACCAGGTTTTGCCAGCCACGCCTCGCTATCAGAACAAATACTAAATTTACTCATGGACAATAAAGAGACCATCAAGCTATCAGACAATGAGTTCATAGAAATTGCCGCGCAATATTCAAAATATAGCAGCTACTTAAACCACATAGAACCAGGGCAAGAAGCACAAATATTTAAAAATCTACCTGGCTATAATAAAGACCCCATTGCCGCTTATTGTGTTCAATATATTGCCCTGCAGTGTGGCATTAACCTCGTATTAGCTGGTAATCGCAATCATGCAAGGTACTTCAATCAGGTAAAACCATTAGTCTTATCTAATCCATCATTATTAGACAAGTTGATCACACTGAGCAATGATCCCTATTTGATGGCGGATAATATTATCTCGTCTTTGACAGAAGCAATGAATAATTTAGGCCGATTTATTAGCACTACTACTTTTAAAAAAGCCTGGTCACAAATTCTTATTAAGAATGTTAATCACCAACTACTAGGCAATACAAACCTCAATCCAGCAAGATTTGAAAGCCGTGTACAAAAAGCCCTTAAACTAGATCCAGACTCCGAACCTGGCAGGCAACTATTACATGAGATTCATCTTGGGCAATATTGCGAGAAAATAGACAAAGCATTTAAACACATGAATCTGTTTAAAGCTGCAAAAATTGCTGCTGACTCTGGTGTTGATGAAATAGCAGATTATTTTTTTAGTGATATTGACGCTTTGCTTATGATGATACAAAATCACAACCAGCATGAGCAACGATGGATGTTGCGTGATTGTCACCAGGCTTGTCATTTTCTTGATAAAAATCATCCATGTACACAATTAGTTTCCTCTGCACTTGAAAACTTAAAAGACACATAAGGCATTAAGTATTAATAACATGTACAATCTTACTTGTCTTTTGCCCCGTCTTCTGCGTTGTGCTAAAGGTTACATACAATGAGTATGTGCCCTTTAGCACGCCTTGAATACGAAACAAAATCCAGCGCAATATTGCACATGTTATTAATACTTAATGCCTAAGACTCATATGAACCCTTTTACTATTCTAAAGACCAAACCAGGCAATAGCAAAGC
>CAYQXD010000111.1:10167-11388 GCA_964421315.1 uncultured Thiotrichaceae bacterium
AGACTCATATGAACCCTTTTACTATTCTAAAGACCAAACCAGGCAATAGCAAAGCTGAAATTCTCAAACAGGTAAGCATGAGGTTGGCAGAAAAAGAGTACGATGCAAAAACCATCGCAGAGGCTCAAAAAATATTATTTAATCCTGTAACAAAAATCACCGCAGAGTTCCAATATTATTTAAATACCGACTTTATGCATCAAATTAGCGAGCAAACTGATATTGACCACACAGCAATAAAACAAATAAACCATTTAAAATTTACTACCTAGATCCTGCAAGTGATAGTGCGTATAGAGTACAAGATATTGATTTCTGGGGTGATCTTAAATTTGAGCGTAATCCTTCGTGATTTATTGCCATTTGTTAAAATCGCTCCAGGAATCAAGAGCTTGTGCTATATATGTGCTAGCACTTGCAGGATCTAGGTACTAATTAAACTTGAATGAGCAAGCCATTACTAAGAAACAAAATTGTTGAATTTCAACGTGAAATTATTAGCCTGAATGAAGCCTTAAACCTACAGAAAAAAAACAGCCAGGAGCATGAAGATGAGATTTTTCTGGAGCTGTTTTCCACCCTGGATGCTTTTGAAAATATTTTTAATAATATGGAAGCCAAACAAGATAGCCTGGATAAAACAAGCAAACGCATGATCAAAAGTTTTCGCTCAATTTATCGCAAACTGATACGATTGTTAGAACAATCAAATATCGAACAAATCACCTTCAAAGATAACATCAGCACACCAAATCTTTGCAAAGTAATAGAAACCAGAAAACTAGCTAACAAACCACAAGGATGGATTATTACCGTAATACGAAACGGCTACCAATCACCCAAACGCATCCTTAGACCAGCAGAAGTTATTACAGTAGAGTAATGGTCAGCAATTCTCATTATGACTAATTCTCTGTTTCGTCATCCCCGCGTAGGCGGGGATCCATTGATAAAAACTCGTGTAACTTGTTGTTTCATGGATTCCCGTCTACGCGGGAATGACGAAATAGGCGATGTCATTAGTCATAATGAGAATTGCTGAGTAATGGTGGAAAATATTCTTCCCCTACGGGGATGTATTTCCTTTATTGAAGAACAAGTCCTTAGTTTATTTCCACGAATATTTAAGCTGTACAGACACACTTACACCTTTATTGTAAGATCTTTCCAACTCACCACCACGAAGCACTTCAATATCCGGGTTAAGAATATTTTGTACTT
>CAYQXD010000112.1:0-11382 GCA_964421315.1 uncultured Thiotrichaceae bacterium
CATGGTTCGGTCTGTTGAAAAATATCCGCTACACGCTGTGTTAAGTATGCTTTTGCGTATCCAGCTTTCCCTGTCACAATAACATGCTGCTGCCTTTTCCTGAGCATCAACATAACTGCGAAAATCGGCAATCGTCATCCAATGGTCATGCGGGCTGCGTATAGAGGCTATGATGTCATGAAATATATTGGGTTCAAACAGGTTAAAGTGCCCGCTCTCCAGCAGGTGTATTACCGCCTGAAGATCGCCATCACTATCAATAATGCTTTGTGGGTCGTAGTGATTATGCATTGCGGTTACCTCGTCTTCCTTTAAGCCAAACAGGAAGAAGTTATCGATGCCGACATGTTCGAGTATTTCTATATTAGCACCATCATAGGTGCCGATTGTCAGCGCACCGTTCATCATAAACTTCATGTTACCTGTGCCCGATGCTTCTTTACCAGCAGTTGAAATCTGTTCGGACAGATCTGTACCAGGGGCAATAACCTCCATGGCTGAAACATTATAATTTGGTAAAAATGCCAGCTTTAACTTTGAATTTACATCGGGATCGCCATTTACAATTTCTGCCACATTATTGACCAGTTTTATCAACAGCTTCGCCATATGGTAACCCGGCGCAGCCTTGCCCCCTATTAATACGTTACGCTGTGTCCAGTTCTCTGTGTCACCATTTTTTATACGGATGTATAGATGAATAACATGCAACACATTAAGCAATTGACGTTTGTATTCGTGAATACGTTTTACCTGCACATCAAACATCGCGTCAGTGTCAAACTCAACACCAGTGGTATCAAGAACCAGTTCAACCAGTCGTGCTTTGTTGGCCTGCTTAATGTCAAACCATTTATGTTGGAATTCCTGATTACTCGCCTGATTATCTGCCTGATTATTGGAGTTGGCGTATTCTTTCAGATAATGAATATGATTCAGGTCTGCCACCCATTCGTCACCTATATATTCAGTAATCAACTGGCTCAACCTGGGATTGGCTCGTGCTATCCATCGTCTTGGTGTAACGCCATTGGTTTTATTATTGAATTTCTCCGGCCACAGCTCATAGAAATCTTTAAACAGACCATCACATAGTAGTTTTGAATGCAGGCGAGCCACACCGTTGACAGAAAAACTGCCAACGATAGCAAGATAGGCCATACGCACCTGCTTATGGTCGTTTTCCTCAATGATCGACATCCTTGCCTGCCGGTCTGTGTCACCCGGCCATCTGAGGGAAACATCGTGTAAAAATAATTTATTTATCTGGTAGATAATCTCCATCAGTCGCGGCAGTAAGCGTTCCATCAACGAAACCGACCATCGCTCCAGCGCCTCTGGCAATAAGGTATGATTGGTATAAGCCATGGTTTTCGTAGTAATTTCCCATGCCGGTGCCCATTCCATATGTTTTTCATCCAGCAGTATGCGCATCAGTTCAGCAACCGCAATAGTTGGATGGGTATCATTCATCTGGAACACATTAAACTCTGCAAAACGCGAATAGTCTGTGCCATCGGTTTCTTCCCACAACCGAATCACATCTTTAATGCTGGCAGAAGCAAGAAAATACTGCTGTCTCAACCGCAGCTCCTTGCCGTTTTCGCTGGCATCATTGGGGTACAACACCATCGAAATATGTTCCGCATCATTTTTGGCTTCCACTGCATCTGAATAACTACCCGCATTAAAATCATTAAGATTAAATGCTTTGGTTGCCGTTGCCTTCCACAACCTTAATGTATTGATGGTTTCGTTACGATAACCAGAAACAGGTATGTCGTAAGGGATGGCGATAACATCATTGGTGTCAAGCCAACGCACTCGATGAATACCGTCTAAATCTCGAAAGTGTTCAGTATGACCGCCAAAATGAATCACCTGTTCGTACTCAGGGCGGGACACCTCCCAGGGATTACCATCACGTAACCAGTGATCAGGCTCTTCGATCTGATAACCATCTTCTATATGCTGGAGAAACATGCCATATTCATAACGAATACCATAACCGATCACTGGCAATTCCAGCGTGGCGCAACTATCCATAAAACAGGCCGCCAGTCTGCCCAGACCACCGTTTCCCAGTCCCGCATCAGGTTCTTCTTCCATCAGGTCTTCTAGCTCTACCGAAAAGGTATGCAGGGCTTCGCGGGTTTCTTTTTCGATATCCAGATTAAGCAGGTGATTACCCAGTGCGCGGCCAATCAGAAATTCCAGTGACATATAATAGGCTTTACGAGTACCAGGCTGTTTGTGACGCTGCCAGGTCGTGTTCCATCGCGCCATGATACGGTCACGAATAGTCAATGACATGGCTTCATAAATATAAAAAGGTACACAACCAAGAAAATGACCGAGGTGATTTCTAAGATAACGATGAAAACCTTCAGACAGTGAACGGCTGTCTGCCTGTAGTGGTTCCATTTCAGGAATTTTACTTGTGTCTACCCAGTTTTTTTTTGCCATGCTTGTCTTTATGTTTTATGTTTTATGTTTTATGTTTTATGTTTTATGTTACAGGTTTTAAGGCTTTTAACTTTCAACCTAAAACTCTACTTTCGGTACAATGCCAGATATTTTTTTGCACTGGTTTCCCAGCCCAGCTCCTTCTGCATCGCTGTTTCACAAATTTGCTGCCACTGTTCTGGTTTTTTATACAGGGTCAATGCACGTTTAATTGTCAGCAACAAAGCTTCAGCATTAAGTTCATTAAACACAAATCCATTGGCCGTTTTGTCTTTTAGTGTTGTTGCTGTCGTGTCTGTTACCGTATCGGCCAGACCTCCTGTAAAACTTACCACGGGTGGCGTACCATAACGCAGACTGTACATCTGGTTTAAGCCACAAGGTTCAAAGCGCGATGGCATGATAAAAAGATCACAGCCTGCCTCAACCTGATGTGCCAAATCTTCAGAATAACCGATATGAACATGTAGTCTTGAAGGATATTTGTCTGCCAGTAGTTTTAACTGTGACTCATATAAACTATCGCCTGAACCCAGTATTATCATAACGGCATCAGTGGTGTCAAAAAGTTCTGGCAACATGCTGGTGATCAGGTCTACCCCTTTTTGTTCAACCAGTCTGCCGATAAAGCCCAACAAAGGCGCTTTGCCGGTTAAACTGTCATTGGGCAAACCAGCCTTATTTAATAAATGCTGTTTGTTTGCTGCTTTAGCACTGAGCCATTGCTGCCTTTTTGTACTATTTTTGACGCTGTAGTTTTGGCAAAGATGACTGTCAGTCTCTGGATTCCAGATATCAAGATCAATACCATTAAGAATACCAGTGAGTTTGTCGCCCATGTGCTGCAACACACCTTCAAGCCGATAACCATATTGCTGTGTGCATATTTCTCTGGCATAGGTCGGGCTGACGGTAGTGACATGATCGGAAAACACTAAGCCTGCCTTTAGCATGGAAAAACCACCATAAAATTCAACATATTCAGGTGACCACCACTCGGGTGGCAAATTCAATCTGTTGAAATCACTGTGTAAAAAATAGCCGCTATAAGCCATGCTGTGAATAGTAAAAACACTCTTCGGGCGCGGCTCTGACATGCTTAAAAAAGCGGGAACCAGTCCGGTTTGCCAGTCATGGCAGTGCACCACGTCAGGCTTCCAGTTGATGCCGGGTATGCCTTTTGCCATCTGTGCGACCGCACGGCTAAATACGGTAAAACGCTCTGCGTTATCCGGCCAGTCAGAACCATCAGGATGCACATAAGGGTTACCTGCTCGGTCAAACAATGCTGGCACGTCAATCAGATATAAAGTTTCCTCCAGACCATCATCCAGGTTAGTATCCATATTATTAAAGCTGGCCTGTAATACACGTACTCGGTGAGTAACACCTGCACCAGGTAAATCCCAATAGCACAGTTCTGTTAACAAATCCATTGCTGCCAGTACATCTCTATATGCTGGCAATACCAGCCTGACATCATCGCCCAACTTCTTCAGTGCAATCGGCAAAGAATGCGCGACATCGCCAAGACCGCCCGTTTTAACCAGAGGAAACGCCTCACTGGCCGCAAATAAAATATTCATACGTCCACCTTCTGTAAAAACAGGGCAGCTAATGGTGGAATGGTGATTGTCAGGGTTTGTTCAAAACTGTGCTCCGGTTGTTTCTGACTGTTGATCTCACCATTATTACCCATATCACTGCCACCGTACCAGGCAGCATCAGAATTAAATATTTCTTGATATGTGCCTGCTTCGGGCACACCAATAATGTAATTTTCCAGCGGTTCCGGGGTAAAGTTAAACACGCATATTACGGCATCAAACTTAGCGCGGCGGATAAATGCCAGCACTGAATTTTTAACATCATCACAACTTAACCACTGAAAACCGTTGTGGTCAAAATCGTAAACGTGTAATGCAGGGTTGTCACAGTAGAGTTTGTTAAGATCACATATCTCATTGAACAGACCTGCATGTTTGTCCATGCCGGCTATCTCCCAGTCTAACTGTCGGCCCTCACTCCATTCATCCCATTGACCAAACTCACCCCCCATAAAGAGCAGTTTTTTGCCCGGGTGAGCGTAGTGATAAGCATACAACACACGCAGGTTGGCAAATTTCTGCCAGACATCTCCCGGCATTTTGTCCAGCATGCTACGTTTCATATGCACCACTTCATCGTGCGATAAAGGCAGCACAAAGTTTTCACTGTAGGCATAAAGCTGGCTGAAGGTTAGCTGGTTCTGGTGAAAACGTCGGTACAGCGGATCAGTCTGTGTGTAATCCAGAGTGTCGTGCATCCAGCCCATATTCCATTTCATGGAGAAACCGAGGCCACCACCATCTGTCGGACGTGACACCATAGGCCAGTCAGTGCTTTCTTCTGCCAGCGTTACCACACCGGGAAATTCGGCATGCACCACATTGTTCAGGTTCTTTAAAAAATCGATGGCTTCGAGGTGCTCACGGCCACCGTGAACATTTGGCGACCATTGCCCGTGCTCACGTGAATAGTCCAGATATAACATGGAAGCGACCGCATCGACACGCAAACCATCAATATGAAATTCTTCTATCCAGTACACTGCATTGGCGATCAAAAAATTGCGTACTTCATTGCGACTGTAATTAAAAATCAATGTGCCCCAGTCGAGATGTTCACCCTTGTTTGGATCACCATACTCATAACAAGCTTCACCGGTAAAACGTGCCAGGGCAAATTCATCGCGTGGAAAATGTGCAGGCACCCAGTCGAGAATAATGCCAATGCCGTTTTGATGCGCGGTATCAATCAGATAACGCAGTTCATCGGCACTGCCATGTCTTGCTGTCGGTGCATAATATCCACTCACCTGATAACCCCAGGATTCATCCAGCGGATGTTCGGTGAACGGCAAAAATTCGATATGTGTGTACCCCAGCTTTTTAACATAAGGGATAAGCTGCTGCGCCAGTTCGGTATAACTCAGGAAGCCGCCATCTTCATTGCGCCGCCATGAACCAGCATGCACCTCGTAGATCGACATCGGCTGATGTAGCCATTGCCATTGCTGGCGATGACTTAGCCAGCTTTCGTCTGCCCAGTCATAATCATCAGTAGCAGCAATTTTACTGGTAGTGTCCGGGCGCACACCCATAGAGCGTGCATACGGATCGGTTTTTTGCAGGATTACATCATTATCAGTACGAATCTCAAACTTATAATTATCCGCTGCCTGCAATCCAGGTATAAACAGTTCCCATACACCAGAGCTGCCACGGCTGCGCATTGGATGGCGCAGACCATGCCAGCCATTAAAGTCCCCCACCACACTAACGCGTTTGACGCCTGGTGCCCAGACAGCAAACAGGCAGCCCTCTATGCCGTCGATCTGCTGTAATCGTGCGCCGAGAAAACGATAAACATGCAGATGAGTGCCTGCTCCAAACAGACCCAGATCAAAATCACTGAGTACCGGCTGAAAGCTGTAGGGTGAAATGACTGTATGTGATTCATTCGATCCTTTTTCGATCCAGCTCAGACTGTAATGCGGCGGCAGCTTATCCTTTTGTCTTTTGCTGATGTTTATTTCAAAAGTATCGCTGCCTTCACGGCGCGACATAACACCAATGCCTTCTAGTACAACACTCTCGGCTGAAGGCATGAAAGCACGTACCACGTAACCCGGTCGTGCCGGGTGGATACCCAATAATTCAAAAGGATCATGGTGCCAGCCATGTTGTATTTTTGTTAATGCTTCAACCATTTTTTTTAAAAGTTATGTTTTTAAAAGTTATAAGTTGTAAGTTATAGGTCAAAGGTTAAAAAAATCATCTGTTTTTAAAATAGTTTTTAACTTATAACTTAAAACTCGCGACTTATAACTTATAACTGTTGACTAATAACCTCAACTACCAGACTCAACCAACCGTTGTGTACGCTCATTACGCAACCACATTTTTTTCATTCGACTGCTATCATGTTGTTGTTCAATCTGATGCCATTGAAACCGCCATGACCAGTTTCCTGTAATTGTACCAGGGGTGTTCATTCTTGCCTTTGAATCTAAATGCAAACAATCCTGTATCGGAATTATGCAGATTTTTGCCGGTGAATGCATAGCATTATCAACCATTCTTTCTACCACGAGGTCGGCCACATCGACATTGTCATTATCATTGTCATGCCAGCAATGGCTATGATTTTCGTCTGTTTTTTCGCTACCAAAATCAGCAATACTCAGATCACCATCAAGCGGCAGGTGCAGCACCTGCAATACATGGTTTTTAACATGTTCTTCAAGACTATTAAACCAGCCTTTAGTGGTATCGTTATCGTGTGTACCTGTGTAAACCACGGTATCTTCTTTTATATTGTGTGGTTTATGCGGGTTATCCTCAAATTCATCAAAACCGAATTGCAGTATCGACATGCCAGGCAAATGGTATTTCTTTCTTAATGCTGTCACTTCTGGTGTGATAATACCCAGGTCTTCTGCCACGAAAGGCAGTTGATCGTGGCATTCCTCTAGACTTAATTTTATTCTCGATAATAATTCATCACCCGGCATTTTCTCCCAGTGTCCCTCAATAGCCGTTTTGCATGTTGCATCAATGACCCATGAGGCTTCCAGCCCCCTGAAGTGATCTATACGCACCAGGTCAAACAGCTCAAGATGATGATGGATTCTGGACTTCCACCATGCAAAATCATCTTCTCGCATAGTTTCCCAGTCATAATGTGGATTACCCCAGCGCTGCCCGGTTGCCGAAAAATAATCAGGCGGCACACCTGTAACAACTTTCATGCTGCCGTTCGAGTCCAGCAAAAACCATTCAGGGTGAGCCCACACATCAGCACTGTCATGGCCGATAAAAAGAGGCATATCACCAAACAGCAGTATGCCCATACTAGATGCTTTTTTCCTGATTTCCTGCCAGCGTTTATGTAACTGATACTGCTGCCATTTTAATTCCACAATGATTTGTTGATACTGCTGGCAAGCCTGTTGTAGAACATCATCATCACGGAACTTCCACTGCTGTGGCCATTCGATCCAGGGCATATCATTAAAATGCTGTTTTAGCACTTTGAATAAGACATAATCATCCAGCCAGAATTTTTGCCTGTCACAAAAGCTGGTGAAATCACTTATCGTTTCATCAATGCCCGGCCGTGATGAAAAAGATGCCGGCAACAGCGCAGGATTAAACGCGAATGCTGAACTGCACTGATACGGCGACAGTCCACTTTGCGGCTCCCCCAGTGGCAACACCTGCCAGACACTAAAGCCGGTATCTGCCATCATCTGTAACCAGCGTTCTACATCATCATCCAGCATACCTGAGGGTAATGAAGTCGGATGCAACAGAATGCCTGCGCGCCGCTTTTGTAAAGACATGGGTTGTAAAGACAAGGGCTGCAAAGGCAAGCTTAGCGCCTGTTCCATGTTGGCTGACATGTTGGCAGCAATCAAAGGTTACTCCTACGGGCGTTTTTTGTATGACATCCGGGTAAGTTATCAGGCATTTCTAACCATGGTGCCAGCATTCTCGGCATTACCACCACCGTTGGACAACGGCTCATAGAGGTTAGCAGGTATCTTAATCTTCAGCAGCTTATACAAATTTTTTAACTGCGCCCGAAACAACTGATCAAAATCATTAACACTTGACGATGAATTCTTTTCACCGAACCACCAGAACCAGTCGGAGCCTTCACAAATAGCCAGTTGACGTGTTGCCTTATTGCGTTGTTTCTTATTTAATTTTCCAACTTTAAACACTTTGTCATATGCCCGCTTGGCTTCGATTAACCGATCCCATGCTCTATTCTTGTCTTTTTCGCCAATCCATGTTGAAAATGAACCGTAGACCCAGCTACCTGCACACAGTTTTTCGAGCACGTGGGTTTTAGTACTTTCAGTCAGTTCTGAAAAAGTGGTGGGCCGCACCAGTGGATGCTCAGATAAAGTTTGATAAAGATGATTAAGAAAATGGTAACCATTATGCGGGTAATATTCCCATGCATTTTCACCATCGAGTATGATTGAAACCACATGCCTGTTTGCACTATCACCAAGAAAGCCTGCAATATTCTCCAGGTGATTAACCAGATCATTGGACGCGACTTTGGAGTGCATTTTACTGTATTCAAAACCAATCAGATCAGACAGCCCGTCATCTCTAAAAAACAGTTTAGGTTTGTAACCTTTTAATACATGTGGATGAAAAAGAGCCCGTTTGCTGTGCACCTTATCCGGGTCATGATCACTAAGTTGCATGCTGTTACGCCACACACCTTCACCGGATGCGGTCCACTTAAAATCAAATTCTTCAACCAGTGCTATAGCATCTTCTGAAATAGCGCCTTCGGACAACCAGATTCCCTGTGGCCTACGTCCAAAATAATGTTCGAAACAATCAATGCCCTGTTGAATATGCCAGCGGGAACGTTCTACACCACCTGGATAAGCTGCATAGCTCGGTGTTGGTGCATCAGGTTGACTACAAAACATATTATCCATGTCATTTAGCAGCGGAATGATGGGATGACCATAAGGTGTCATCGACAATTCTATCTGCCCCTTTTCTGCCAATTTTCGGTAACGTGGAATTAAATTTGAAATGCAGTCATAGATAAGCTGTAGTAATGCCCGACGATCGGTTTCGTCAAACATGCTTGCCTTTTTGATCAGGTCTTTGGAAGTCTGTGTTTGTTTAAGGGCATGGCCGAGCCAGACCAGGTGATACCAGACCAGCACATCGATATAATATTGTGTATTCAGATATTGCAAACAACCGACGTCATGTTCATCACACTCACCACCTGGAAACATGTATTTAAATGGCTCAAGCAAACGTTTGAAACCGGGATAAGGATTAATCATTTTCTCCGCATTCGCTTTCTGGCAGTCACATAATAACTGGTAGCGTGCATGTATAGAGGTGGGAACTGGCTTTGCACCCGCAAGCAGGTTGAGTATCGGATCTTTCATTACATGTCCGCTATCAAGCCAGTTTTTTAGCTGTGAAGCGTAATCATCCAGCTGCTCTAACAATACCGGTGCAAAATTGACTACAACCCGCATTTTCGGGTGCGCTTCCAGGTGCATCACCATGTCTTCGTAATCTTTTATTGCATGCAGGTAAACCCAGGGTAACTGGTAGTCACCATCAATGCCCTGCTGATACCAGGGCTGGTGCATATGCCAGCACAAAACAAAATTGACGGCCCCATCCCTGTGCATCGCGGCCCTGTCCATCGTGGTCTCTTTCTTTTTGCTCATAGTGTTTTTTGTGTAACTGCTCAGCGTGCGTGTTAATTACTAATTACGAAAAGTGATACCTAAAAGACAGATTATCACCTCGACCAGAAGGAAAGATCTTATAGCGCAGTAGAACAAGATTACCCCCTCCGGTCGAGATAACAATAAGCCAAAAGATACTTCGTGCAAAGGTCTCAATTAGTAATTAGTAATTAGTTTTATCAGGAGGCACTCAGATTTTCCTCAGTCTGATTATCTCCGGTCAGCGCATCTTTATCAACAACATAGAGATGCTGTCCCAGCATTTCTGGTGTTACCAATACTATACCACTGTCCGTCACATGAAACCGCTTGCGGTCGAGTTCAATATCTTCACCAATCACTGTGCCGTCTTCAATAGTGCAGGCTTTGTCGATTACTGCACGGGTAATACGGCAGTTTTTGCCGATTGACACTTTAGGCAGGATCACACTGTCCTTGATCACCGAACCACGTTCGATTTCAGTGGCAAAGAAAATAACCGAGCGCTTAACCCTGGCACCGGACAGAATGCAGCCACCCGAAACCAGTGAATCAACCGCCTGACCACGCATTCCATCATCATCAAAAATAAATTTAGCCGGTGGGTGTTGGGTCTGATAGGTCCAAACCGGCCAGTCACGTGAATATAGATTGAGTTCGGGTTCAACTTCACATAACTCCATGTTTGCTGCCCAGTAAGAATCAATGGTACCCACATCCCGCCAGTAAGCTGGATGCCCCTCATCATTCAAAAAAGGAAAGGCACGTGCATTGCAGGTCGAAATACTTTTTGGCACGATGTTTTTACCAAAATCATGCGCTGAATCTTTCTCCTCTGCATCGGCAATCAGGCTGGCATAAAGGTAAGCGGTGGAAAAAATATAAATACCCATTGATGCCAGCGCCTTATCAGGTTTGCCTGGCATGGCATCCGGATTTTCCGGTTTTTCAGCGAAATGGGTTATGCGATAGTCTTCATCAATTGACATAACGCCAAATTCTGAGGCTTCATGGCGTGGCACTTCAATACAGCCAACCGTCAAGTCTGCATTCGATGCCACATGAGCATATAACATTTTAGAATAATCCATGGTGTAGATATGGTCACCCCCCAGGACAATGACATACTCTGGCGCATGACGGCGGATAATATCGATGTTCTGGTACAAGGCATCAGCAGTGCCCTTGTACCATTCATTATCAATGCGTTGTTGTGCCGGTATAATTTCGACAAACTCACCGATTTCTGCACGCATAAATCCCCACCCGCGTTGCAGATGCCGGATCAGTGAGTGTGACTTGTATTGTGTTAATACACCGATGCGGCGTAAGCCTGAGTTCACACAGTTAGATAATGCAAAATCAATAATACGGTATTTGCCACCGAACGGTACTGCCGGTTTTGCACGCCATTTGGTCAAACCTTTGAGCCTTGAACCCGAACCACCAGCCAGTATCAGTACCAGCGTTTTACGCGTCAATTCAGTGCCGGTGTTTGCGTCTGTGTAATAACGGTAGTTTTTAGACTGTTTTTTTGTAGTATGGGTCATTTTAATACCTCCTGTATTGATACCTGCTGCTGTAATTGATGCTGCTGTGATTTATGCTGCTGTGATTTATGCTGTAATAGTTTGTGTTGCATT
>CAYQXD010000113.1:0-3342 GCA_964421315.1 uncultured Thiotrichaceae bacterium
TGCTGATGCTGGTCATGTCCAACAACTTTTTGCAGCTGTTCTTTGGCTGGGAAGCGGTGGGACTGGTTTCTTATTTATTGATTGGTTTCTGGACAGTACGGCCTACCGCTGTGTATGCCAATTTAAAAGCATTTTTAGTTAACCGTGTTGGCGACTTCGGTTTTATTCTGGGTATTGCTGCCATCGTCATGTATACCGGCAGCCTGGATTACTATGAAGTGTTTGCTAAGGCTGAGGGTCTGTCATCACAAACCATGAGTATTTTTTCAGGAACAGAGTGGGGCGTTATCACGGTTATCTGTATTTTGCTATTCATTGGTGCCATGGGTAAGTCGGCACAAATTCCTTTACATGTATGGCTGCCCGATTCAATGGAAGGTCCAACGCCTATTTCTGCTTTGATTCATGCTGCCACCATGGTGACAGCAGGTATTTTCATGGTGACACGCATGTCACCCATGTATGAATGGTCGGAAGCGGCATTAAGTTTTATTCTGGTTATCGGCGCACTGACAGCCTTTCTCATGGGACTGATCGGTATTGTACAGAACGATATTAAACGGGTGGTGGCGTATTCCACGCTATCACAGCTCGGTTATATGACGGTTGCTCTTGGCGCGTCTGCTTACTCGGCTGCGGTGTTCCACCTGATGACACATGCGTTCTTTAAGGCCCTGTTATTCCTCGCTGCTGGTTCAGTGATTATGGCCATGCACCACGAACAGGACATGCGAAAGATGGGTGGGCTTAAAAAGTACCTGCCAATTACATACTGGACATCATTAGTGGGTACGCTGGCGTTAATCGGCTTCCCCGGTTTTTCCGGTTTCTTCTCTAAAGACGGCATCATTGAAGCCGTTCGTCATTCAACGATACCCGGTAGCGAGTTTGCTTACATGGCGGTATTGTCTGGCGTGTTTATTACTGCGTTTTATTCATTCCGCATGTTCTTTCTGGTATTTCATGGTGAAGAGCGTATGGATCAACATACCAAAGAACATATTCGTGAACCATCCTGGGTGGTCACATTGCCATTGATTCTGCTGGCCATCCCATCCGTCTTTATCGGTGGTTTTACCATGGGCTATATGTTATTTGGTGATTATTTTGGTGCTGCGGTTTACATAGCAGAACATCATACCGCACTGGCAGAAGTCGGTAAAAACTTCCATGGTGCCTGGGCATTCATTGAGCACAGTTTTGCAACACCACCTTTTTATCTGGCTGCATTTGGTGCTTTTTCTGCCTGGTTTATTTATATGAAACAACCGGGTATTGCTGTTAGCGCCAAACAACGTTTTATCTGGCTGTTTAATTTGCTAGATCGTAAATACTACTTTGATGACTTCAATTCAGTCGTGTTTGGTGCGGGTAGTCGTAAGCTTGGTGACCGTTTATGGCAAACGGGAGATGTGAAATTTATTGATGGTGCGCTGGTTAATGGCTCAGCCAAGCTGGTTGCCTGGTTTGCAGGGGTAACACGGAAGCTTCAAACGGGTATGTTGTACCATTATGCGTTTGCCATGATTATAGGTGTGTTGATGTTGATGGTGATGGGGCTGTTTGTTTGAAGCAATGATTTAAGAACAATGAAAAGTGAAAAATGAAAAATGAAAAATGAAAATCAAAAACAAGAAATAGACAACAGACATGAGATTATGAAGGTTTTTTCATTTTTCATTTTTCATTTTTCATTTTTCATTTATTCAGCATGAATACTATGCCATTATTAAGCCTTGTCATCTGGCTGCCCATTCTCGGTGGCATGGCAGTATTACTTGCTGGCGATAAAGGAGATGCCCGGGGTGTTAAGGTTTTAGCACTAGTTATTTCCATCGCCACCTTTGTTTTAAGTTTGAGCCTGTACACAGGTTTTGATAATTCAACATCGGCAATGCAGTTTGTTGAAAGAGCGCAGTGGATTCCGGTTTTTGATATTTATTATCATTTAGGTGTTGACGGTTTCTCCATGCCGTTAATTATTCTTACCACATTTACCACGATTCTGGTGGTGATTGCTGGCTGGGAAGTCATCAAGAAAAAACCATCACAATATTTAGCCGCCTTCCTCATTATGGAAGGGTTAATGGTTGCCGTGTTTGCATCGCTGGACGCGATACTATTCTATGTATTCTGGGAAGCCATGCTGGTACCGATGTTTATATTAATCGGAGTTTGGGGTGGTGAGCGCCGTGTGTATGCCACCATCAAATTCTTTATTTACACTTTTACCGGCTCTGTCTTTATGTTGGTAGCATTAATCTACATGTATTATAAAGGTGGCAGCTTTGCCATTCTTGATATGCATGCGTTACCCTTGACACTTAATGAGCAGATATTAATTTTCCTCGCCTTCCTTGCAGCTTTTGCAGTAAAAGTACCGATGTGGCCGGTGCATACCTGGTTGCCGGACGCGCATGTGGAAGCACCAACGGGCGGCTCGGTCATACTGGCTGCTATCATGCTGAAAATTGGTGGTTACGGTTTTATTCGTTTCAGTATGCCTATTACGCCGGATGCCTCGCAAGAGCTTGACTGGTTAATTATCTTTATGTCACTGGTTGCCATTGTTTATATTGGTTTTGTTGCACTGGTGCAGCGTGACATGAAAAAATTGGTGGCGTATTCATCAATCGCGCACATGGGGTTTGTCACTCTGGGTTTATTTGTGGTGTTCCAGATTTGGGAAAATCCTGAAAATGTTTCGGGTAGTGGTGCAGCGATGGCGGTTGAAGGCGCGATGATCCAGATGATTTCACATGGTTTTATTTCAGGAGCCATGTTCCTGATGATTGGCGTGTTATATGATCGTATGCATACCCGTGAAATTACAGCTTATGGTGGTGTTGTACATACTATGCCCGTGTTTGCTGGTTTTGCTGTGTTTTTTGCCATGGCGAACGCCGGATTGCCAGGAACCTCGGGTTTTGTTGGAGAGTTCATGGTCATTATTGCCAGTTTTCACGCCAATTTTTGGTATGCCTTCCTCGCCGCATTAACTCTGATTTTAGGCGCAGCCTACACCTTGTGGATGGTGAAACGTGTGTTCTATGGTGAAATTGCTAATGAAGGTGTGCGTGCGTTAAACGATCTTAACTCGCGTGAATTTCTCATCATGTCTGTTTTGGCAATAGCCGTTTTAGTTTTAGGTTTGTGGCCGGCACCGGTGATTGATGTAATGCGCGTTACTGTAGAAAACTTCCTGCAACATATAGCGGTTTCAAAGCTGTAAAGCTTAAAGAATAACTGGAAAGATTAGAATGACACTTGAATCATTAAATGTAGCTATCGCTTTACCTGAAATATTTCTGGTATCTATGGCCTGTCTGATACTGGTGGTAG
>CAYQXD010000113.1:3442-11280 GCA_964421315.1 uncultured Thiotrichaceae bacterium
ATCGCTTTACCTGAAATATTTCTGGTATCTATGGCCTGTCTGATACTGGTGGTAGATGTATTTCTGCCGCAGGAAAGAAGAAATCTTACCTATGTGCTAACGCAGTTAACACTGCTTATTACGCTTGTACTGGTATTAGGCAATCAAACGGATGTCCGTGTGCTGGCTTTTAATGATTTGTTTGTGCAGGATTCGATGGCGGATGCGCTTAAAATCTTTATTTTAATTATCTGCTTCGGCGTATTTGTTTATTCCAGAGAATATTTAGAACAGCGCAAAATTTTTAAAGGTGAGTTTTATGTGCTGGCGTTGTTCAGCATACTCGGCATGATGTTAATGGTATCAGCGAATAATTTACTGATGCTTTACCTTGGGCTAGAGCTATTGTCGCTGTGTTTGTATGCGCTGGTTGCCTTTAACCGTGATGACGGCAAAGGCTCAGAAGCGGCGATGAAATATTTCGTATTAGGCGCGATTGCCTCTGGCATGTTGCTTTACGGCATGTCCATTCTTTATGGTTTATCTGGCAGTTTGCAGTTATCAGAAATCGCACTGGCCGTATCACAGGCAGCCGAGGCTGACACTGCGCAAAATATTGGTATGATATTCGCCCTGGTATTCATCGTGGTTGCATTGGCATTTAAATTGGGCGCTGTGCCATTTCATATGTGGATGCCAGACGTTTATCATGGTTCGCCAACCGCTGTTACCGCTTTGATTGCTACCGCACCTAAACTGGCGGGTTTTGCCATATTTATGCGGTTACTGGTTGAAGGTTTGGGTGGCCTGCAGGCTGACTGGCAACAGATGCTGATTGTGCTGGCGGTGTTATCGCTTGCGGTAGGTAATATCATTGCTATTGCGCAGAGCAATCTAAAACGCATGTTGGCATACTCCACCATTTCACATGTGGGCTTTATTTTATTGGGTATTCTGGCAGGCACAGCAGGCGGCTACTCTGCAGCCATGTTTTATACCGTCACCTATGCCATGATGTCTTTAGCTGGTTTTGGCATTATTATGTTAATAGCGCGCCAGGGTTTTGAAGCGGATGAAATCAATGACCTGAAAGGGCTAAACCAACGTAGCCCCTGGTATGCATTTATTATGATGGTGGTCATGTTATCCATGGCAGGTGTGCCGCCAACCGTGGGTTTCTGGGCAAAACTGGCGGTATTAAATGCAGTGATTGATGTCAACCTGATCTGGATGGCAATCATTGCAGTGTTCTTCTCAATTATTGGTATTTTCTATTACCTGCGCATCATCAAGGTGATGTACTTTGATGATGCTGTTGATACACAGCCATTGGAGTGTGGTCGTGATATGCAAATCACATTAAGTGCCAATGGTCTGGCTATTCTGGCTTTGGGTATCTATCCGGCGGCGTTGATGTCGCTTTGTGTTTCTGTTTTTAGTGGTTAGTTGCCAGGATACAAAGAAAAACTTTTAGTCCATCCTTTGGTTCGTGAGCGGTACTTCTATGAAACACTACTGCTCCGCGAAAAACACAAAGGGCGCAAACGTTTTAAATTCATAAGGGCTTTGCATGATAGGCGAAAGCTCAATGCCACTGTCATCTCGACCAGAGGGAGAGATCTTACAGCGGTAGAACAAGATCTCTCCCTCTGGTCGAGATGACAGTAACGAAAAAAATGTTTCGTGCAAAGCTCTCTTCATAAAAGTTTCTTTTGCGTTTTTTGCGGATTAAACTTCCTGTTTATGTCCACAAAGTTTAGTGTTCCTGCCGAACCTTTTTATCGTCAATCCCTTGGTTTATATGGAGCTTTACGGTACATTACAGCACGTTTGCAGTACATTCACTGTAACACGCTTGAAGGGGGAGACGATGGCCATTGCCAGAACGACTGCACTGATTTTTCGTATTGAACCGAAGCTGAAAGAGGATTTACGCACGGCTGCCCAGCAGGAACACCGTTCTATCGCCAATACGATTGCCAGGGATGGCGGAAGTGCTGTCAACGTCGGGGTAGTTGTCAGTGTGGTGGCGGTGCTGATTCGTGACTATTGCAAGCAGAACGATATATCTATCTAGGAATTAAAAGCAGCAACAAAAGCATGAGGGACGGCATATGATACCAGAACAACAACATCAGAATCAGGAAGTAGTGACAAATGCGCTAGAAAATCTGCGGAAACGGTTGTTGGATCTGACGGCACGTAATCGCCTTATCAATTTTCGGCACACTAAGAGAGGAAGCTTACGCATTATCGATGAGCTCCCAGACCAGTTGGTCGAAACATTGTTAGCTGAAACCGAGATGCGTTTTCTGCCGGTTCCCGAGCCAACCCGTGAGGAGTTGGTTGCAGGGGGATATATCGAGATCGACGAGATTTCTGGGCAGGAGATCCGCTTGCTGAAAGACCCGACTGCCGAGGAATGGGCTAAGCGACTGGGATTGGTAACCTCCTACGAAGTACCAAAGCTGTCAACTGAAGAACCAGATGGCAGACATGCGGACACTGCTATACAGACACTGTTCTACCCCTATGAACTGGAAGCCCGGCTCAAGACTCTGATGCAAACCGCTGAATCGACCATCCAGGAAATGGGTGCGAACATTCTTTATATGGCATTCGGTTTCCTGGAGTGGTTCGACAGTAGCAATGACAACGCGCGTACAGCGCCCCTTTTCCTGGTACCGGTTCGCATACACAAGGGGCGCCTGAATCCAAAGACTAAGACCTATGAATACACAGTAAGCTACTCTGGCGAAGATATTATCCCCAACCTCTCGTTACGGGAAAAGCTCCGTGCAGATTTCGCCATGGCTTTGCCTGATCTGGATGAGAATACAAATCCTGAAGCCTACTTTGAAGACGTGCTGAAACTGATTGAGAAGAACCAGCCACGTTGGCGGTTGCGACGCTTCATCACTCTAACATTGCTCAATTTCAGCAAACTGCTGATGTATCTCGATCTGGATCCATCTAAATGGCCAGACGATGCGAGCATTATCGACCATCCTTTAATAACGCGGTTGCTCGCTGGTTACAATGCTGAGCAGGGTGAAGTAGAGGATTCGAACGGGGATTTGGGTTTTGGTGAAGAGTATCTTATCGATGAGATAGATGACATCAACACCAGGTACCCGTTGATTGACGATGCGGACAGCTCACAGCACAGTGCTCTGATCGATGCGGTCGATGGTAAGAATCTTGTTATTGAAGGCCCACCGGGAACGGGTAAATCACAAACCATTACCAACCTGATCGCGGCAGCCATGGCACAGGGCAAACGAGTGCTCTTTGTTGCCGAGAAGCTGGTGGCGTTGGAGGTGGTGCGCCGCCAGCTCGATGTTGCTGGTCTGGGCGAGTTCTGTTTGGAACTGCACAGCCACAAATCTCAGAAGCGGAAGGTGCTTGATGAGATTGAGATTCGACTGAACAAACATACTCAATATCGTAAGCCAAAGGACATCAAGGTCGATATCGCTCGCCATGAAGAGCTGAAAACAGTATTGAAGGAACATGTTGAGCGGATCAATCGACCATGGAAAAAAACTGGAAAGACGTTGCATGAAATCTTTATGGCCGCAACCCGTTATCGCGAGGCAACCGGTATCAATCCAGATACCCTGCATCCAGAAGGCTATGATGGGGATAACCTGGATGTAATCACCCAGCGGCGCACAGAGGATCAGGTTGAGGCATTCCGTAAAGTCTATCAGGCAGTTGCTGGGCAGCTCGATAGTAATGCTGAGCTACAGCAGCATCCCTGGTATGGGGTGCGTAATACTGATTTACAGATGTTTGATCTTGATCGTGTCCAATCGGTATTGGGAGATTGGCAGCATTCTCTGGGGAGTCTGAATGAAGAGGGTGCAAAGCTCGCCGCAGGGCTAAGTTGCAATCGGGATAAGATCACAGACTCCTTGAACGGGATTTCAATACTGCTGGAGGATCTTGAACGCCTGCCATCCATTGAAGGCAACGAACTATTGGATCGATTGCCGGTGCTGCGAGGTGAGGTTCTGGATAAGACGCAGCGATACCTAAAACTTTTTGAAGATATCCAGTCGCTCTATGCGACCCGGGCAAAGAAGGTAGGGTTAGATATATTACAGGATCTTTCAGCAGTCGATAGTTTTCTTGCCGGTAGTGAAAAGCTGCGACAGCTCGTAGGTCAGACGGTAGAGCTAGGGGCGCTGGCAGAGGCGATTAATAGACTAACGGCGATACAGGAACAAATCGCTGAACTGGATGAACCACTGTTGGAGATTCGGGCCGCCGTGGGTGAAGGAGCCGCAGGTCATCTATTGCCTACTGAAGCGGGACTTACAGAGTTCAAAATTTTCATTGATTTGGTTGCCGACCTTAATCCTTCCTATTGGAAGCTTCGCGATGAGCTGTTCGACAATGAGGAACTGGATGAGCTGTTGCCTGATCTGCGTGATGAGCTGGAAAAATTACAGGCATTATATGATGAACTTAAAAGCGTGTTTCGCCTTGATGATTTGCCCAGCCAGGATGATCTACGGCAGTTAAGGGAGACTCTTGACACAGGTGGTGTCTTTCATTGGTTTAAGGGTAGTTGGCGTAAAGCACGAAAACAGTTGCTCAGCCATGCAGGGGGTAATCAGATGAAGTTCTCTGTGCTGCAACCTTTCCTGGAGAAGGCGGCGGAGTTTGCTGATCGACGTTGCAAGCTCAACGAGAATCAACACTACAAAGAAGCATTCGGCGATCACCTGAAGGATCTGGATACAGATCTGGCCGCACTGGAATCGTTGCGTGACTGGTATAGGAAGATACGTCAGCAATACGGTGTGGGATTCGGCCAAAAAGTAGCCCTTGGCAATGCAATACTCAATTTGCCGATAGGGATTGCCAGAGCTGTACGATCCTTGTTTGAGCGAGGCGTGCAAAGACATCTGAATGATTTGCTGGATGACTTTGCAAGTCTTAAGGAAATATTCGAGCCTGTTGCAGAACTGCAAAGTGACAGGACACCACTGGCTGGAAAGGACGGTGCGATTGCCCGTCTCCTGGAATCGTTGAATGAAGCACTGCTTAACTGTAAACCGCTGGTGACAGATGACACCATTTCAATGGCGGAATTAGCAAACCGCATAGAGTTGCTTGGTTCGCTGAAAAAAGCAGTTAATAAGTGGGAAGCCGCAGATTTTGATAACAAACTGTTCCAGGGGCGTCTTGGTTTAAGACCTGGAGTGAATATCGACAATACCTCTTCTCTATCCATACTCCGCAATACCCTGGCCATTGCCGCCTGTCTAGATCAGCAATTGTCAAATGAGAATGTGAGACAGCGCATTTATGATCAAGCTGAAGCTTCCACATTTAATACATTAGCGATCCTTTCGGCGCAGTTGAGAACAGCATTGGAAACGCAAACGGCCAAGTACGAGGCGTTTGCGCAACTGGTAAAACTTGATGCCAGTGATTGGATGCGCCAGTCTGGTGACCAACTGGATAAACTGATTTTCAGAAACAGTCGGGCACTCAATAGCAGTGAGACTTTGCAGTATTGGCTCGATTATGTTCGGGTGCGCGATCAGGTTACTGCTATGGGTCTGGCCAAATTGGCAGAGGCGGTGGAGCAAGGCGACATCGATGTAGAGCAGGTTGAAGATGCACATAAGGCCGGGGTTTTTGATGTTTTAGCTCGCGAGATATTGCGTGAGCAACCTGAACTAGGCCGTTTTTCCGGTCATTCACAGGAAGCCCTGCGTGACAAGTTCAGAGAATATGATCATCGGCTCAAGAAGTTACAATGTGAGAAAATCGCCTGGCAGATTGATCAGAAAGAGATTCCAACGGGTAATTCCGGCGTCCGCGTCAGTGAACGCACAGAGTTATCTTTGTTGGAACATGAATGCAGCAAGAAGAAAAGACATCTCCCTATCAGACAACTTCTACATAGGGCAAGTGGCGCATTGGTTGCTTTAAAACCCTGCTTTATGATGGGGCCAATGTCGGTGGCTCAATATCTTGCACCTGGCCAAATTAATTTTGATTTGGTTGTCATGGATGAGGCCTCACAGATTAAACCACAGGATGCCTTGGGCGCGGTGGCGCGAGGTGCGCAATTGGTGGTTGTCGGCGACCCCAAGCAGTTGCCGCCAACCAGTTTCTTTGATCGTATTTTTGACAATGACGAAGAAGATCCAACGGCAATTGAGGAATCAGAAAGCATATTGGATGCAACATCGCCTATATTCCTGACAAGGCGACTTCGTTGGCATTATCGTTCTCAACACGAAAGTCTTATTGCGTTCTCTAATCATTCTTTCTACAACAGTGATTTAGTACTGTTTCCGTCGCCCTATAAAAAGACTGACAACTATGGCATTCAATATTCAAAAGTGCCGCGCGGCTGTTTTGTCAACAGACGCAATATGGAAGAAGCAAGGATCATTTCGGAGGCTGTTCGAGAGCATTTCAGGCACCGGCCTGAAGAATCTCTGGGTGTAGTTGCCATGAGTGCAGAACAGCGTCTTCAAATTGAAGGTGCTATCGAGTCAATAGCTAAAGAGGACAGCGTGTTTCAAGGGTGGCTGGAGGAAGATTCATATAAGGATAAACCTTTGTTCATCAAGAACCTGGAAAATGTTCAGGGTGATGAACGGGATGTTATCTTCATTTCAATGACTTATGGCCCCCAGGAACCCGGGGGGAAAGTTTTCCAGCGCTTTGGGCCAATCAACTCTGATGTAGGTTGGCGTCGACTGAACGTGCTCTTCACACGATCAAAGAAGCGTATGCATATTTTCAGTTCTATGAGATCGGATGACATTGTTGCGGACTCGACAGCTAAGCGTGGTGTGCGATCACTCCGTGATTTCTTAGCTTTTTGTGAAACTGGCATCCTCCATAAAACAGAAGTAGAGACTGGGCGTGCCCCTGATAGTGATTTTGAAATCGCGGTTATGGCCGCACTGGGTGACAAAGGATTTGAATGCGTACCACAGGTTGGTGTTACAGGATTTTTTATCGATATAGCGGTAGTTGATCCAGGCAATCCGGGGCGTTATCTAGTGGGTATTGAATGTGATGGTACTACCTATCATTCGGCAAAATCGACACGCGACCGTGACCGGCTTCGACAGGCAATCCTGGAACGACTAGGTTGGAAGATCCGCAGAATATGGTCAACTGATTGGTTTAGAAACCCACACGCCGAACTTCAGCCGATCATTCGGGAACTAAATTCGTTAAAAACAGAGAGGGTAGAACAATTCGAACAGAAAATAGAATCCGAAGTTGATGAGATTGAAGAAATAGTTGAAGAGATTGAACAGCAGGAGGCTGTTACTGAGAAATTTATATCGGAAGAGATTGATCTTAAGGAAAAGCTAATCGAGTTTGACAGAGAAGTTATAAAGAGAGCATTGCCAAATACGCCAGACAAACAACGCCTCCTTAGGCCCGCCATATTGGAAGCTATGCTGGAATATACCCCTACAAGTAAGTCTGAATTTCTTGAATATGTTCCTGGCTATCTACGACGATCAACGGCGGCTACGGAAGGCCAGTATTTGGAACAAGTGTTGGAGATAATTAACGCTTCGTTGGAGCAGGCTTCATCGGAGCTTACATAATATGTTGAAAGTACTGCACAACAATTTAGAGGAGCAGAGGGTCAAGACTTGCATATCACGCTTGGGAGCAAAAAAATCACCTGACATGCTGCATGTGGATAAAATAAAGTTGCGCTGTTCCGTTATACATTGAAGCATTAGCCATTAAGAAAACACATGAGCATCAAACTACTGTTTTCAGAATATTTCGAGATTAATGCAGATGTGCTCGATACTTATGGTGCATTAAATATTATGTATTGATGCAGATTTACC
>CAYQXD010000114.1:0-11265 GCA_964421315.1 uncultured Thiotrichaceae bacterium
CGCAGGAGCGTGGGAATGAGAAAAATACTCGGCACCTGACAAGTAAAAGAACATCGTATGTAATCTTGCGTGACTTATATTAATGTAGTAATTCATGTGTAAATCGGTCTCGTCCATCCCAGTATTTACACCTGGGACATGATTCGCCATCAGGGTAATCTATGCCTTCTTCATGAGGACAGCCGATAATTTTATCCATCATGCCAACTGATTTGACATTGTTTTCTTCGAGAAAGGTCATCACTTCACCGAGTATTTTTTCTGATTTTCTTAAATTTTTTTCAGAAAACCATTTCTTCATTGGCTCAGGTTCACCCCCCTCTTGCTGAATAATACTGCAAACCAGTTTAGACGCTAAATTGTTAGTCGGCCCATAAAAAGCAATGGTTGCCACAGGATACCCCTTATGACCTTTTCTTGCTTTTTTAGTGATTAACTTTTTATTTTTGCCTTGTGCCATAATATTTATACTGTATCAAACTTGCAACAAGATGTACAAAGTTAGACTGTCTCCTTCTAACGTAATTCTTGAATCACCGCAATTGGTGTTTTGAAGTGAACACACCTACCAACAGGAGAGAGAGTAGACTTTTATATATTTTGGCTCTATACTTAGTACCTAATTAAGTTCAATATTAAGTATTTAAGTGAGTACTATGGTAATTCGTACAACGCACACCATCTTAGCCGATGAGACGGTATCAGTCTCCGAGCTAAAAAAAAGCCCCAGCCAGTATTTTACCGACCATGCCATCGCTGTGCTGTCAAATAACCGACCTACGGGCTATGTCATCGGCGCTGAGGCATATGAGGCACTTGTTTCATTATTGAGCCAATGCCAGCAGAGCGAAACGTTTCCCAGCAACTTCAGACCTACCGCCGATCGGATGCGTGAAATCACAGCTAAAGGCATGGAGCTTTTGCAAACTGCCTCTTCCGATGATATGGAAAAACTCGGGCAATACTCTAAGTGATTGAGGTTTTTAAGACGGATCTTATTAGATTACAAACAACACCCGATGAACTTAAGCAACCAGGGAAGGACTTCGAACGATACAAGACTAGCGGCATACCCGCCGACTGCTTTGGGCGAGACGCACACTATAATCACGTTAATAGCCTGCCATCGGTGCTATCTGCAAAACTCCAGCATATACATCTTCTAACACCCGCACCTACACAGTCCAAAACAACAAGGCAATTTAACAAGACGAGCGATATTCATCTGGTTTACTGTAGTGGGTTTTATAGTGACCAGGTATACCTCCTAATCGCAATTCTATCCCCGGATGCGCATACACAATCACTAAACAATAATGTCATGTATAATTTGGCACAAATGGCCGAGAAGTTCAGAGAAAAAAACTGATTTTTTAGTAACTTCTCAATCTGGAATGGTGATTTTAACTGTAAAGGTTTCATCCTGAAAAGTTATCTCTATTTCAGCATTACCAGATGTTAATACCGTATATTCTCCGGGCTGATTTAAAATACCTGTGATTACTGTAATACTCCGATTACTGTAACTTGTGTCCGTATCGGTGGTTACATCCTCACTCGTTCCATCTGAGAAATTAACGGTCACATTCAATACAATTTCTGCAGGCCTCGCCGCCAGAATACGCTCGTTATTATCGACAAGACTTGCACCATTGGCAGTAACAGAAAAAGACGTTACTGTTTTATCAATAATGCTCATCGCGGCAGTATCGGACAGACAGTTTAAATTGTCACTGGCGCAAGTGACTGGAGTGTCTAGTACCACACCATTTTCGATATCACTATCAGAGATGGGTTGCTCAATATTGCCGCAAGCGACTGAAACATTAGCAGTGGAGCCAGAGATATTACCCGTTACATTCAGTTGTTGGCGGTCAGCAGAAAATGCAATACTTGCGATACTGTTGTCATCGATGCCCCATTTACTGTACGCACTGATATTCTGGTTAAACGTTGTTCCATCCGCTGCTTGATAGTTAGCCACAGCCTGTAGTGCCACATCCGTATCTTCAACAATATTGGTATTACCTAAACTGCATGCCGCTAAATCAGCTTCACTTTTAAGACACAGCTTTAAGCTAGTGAGATTGTTATCCAGCGTCTGATTAAACGCCGCAGAGGTAACAATGTTACCCGTACTTACAGATAAGGCTTCGGCCTTAATAAAAATATCGCCTGCTGCCAGTGCCTGTAAGCTCGCCTGACTATTGACTGTTTTAATTATAGCGCGTTGTGATGCCGCGTCATCTTCCTGGTTTGTAATAAGCCACGTAATGGTATTAATAATAGTGCTATCAACCTGACGAATCTCTTCTGACCCATCATCATTTAGATAACGACCAACGGGGTTTATTTGTTGTGCCTGACACATATTAATAGTGACCGGGGTACTATTAAGCATAACGACCTGATCAAATTTTGCGGCAGAAACATGTACATCCATCGTTGCACTTAAATTCCCTACCTTTGCAGTAATGGCAATCATTTCCGCTACCGAGCCCGCACTCAGCCTACCATTTTGATCGATTGTACTCATGGCTCCGTCAGGTAGAGACCAGACTATATGATCGTTAACAGCAATGCTATCAACGCCATTTGATTTTAACCCTTCTATTTTGTAGTCAAAAAAAGTATCAATAGAAATAATATTTTCCAGCTCATCATCTGAAAAATTGATGACAATGATATCCAGACTAGCCACAGTGAATAACTCGGTCAGCTTTTCTTCTTTTTCGGTGTCACTGCATGCGGTGAGTAAAAGCAGCAGGCTACTGATAATAAGACAACCTATCGATTTAAAACTCATAACGAACACCCACATTAAACGAATTAATCTTGAGTCGATCGCCCCGATACAACTGAATAAAATCAGCTCTGAGTTTAAGCTGTGGAATACTTTCTAACGATTCTTCTAAGCCCACACCCCAACTAACGCCACGGAATGTTTCACTAAATGGTGGTACATCCACATAAGAAGACTCTATTTCAACCTGGCTATAACCCAAAATAAAATCGATATGCAGGGAATGGCGGGGGTTAGCGGTAAACCGATAAAGTAAAGAACTGGCGACAGGTATGTCGGTGACCAATTGATGGAGTTTGTCATCACTGATGCTGCTCATAATGGCGAGTTCAAGCTTATGAACATCCATCGCGTAACCCAGACTTATAGCAGCCATTATCGGGCGAGTTGAGCCTGTGCTGGTTCCAATATTGATGAATGAGGTTGACAGCCCAACATAAGTACCGGCTTCAGTAGAAGTGCTGAGAACGAGCAGGAACAATAATTGCTTCAGTCTGATTTTCATAAAAGTCGTCAATAAAGGGGTCACTGGGTCAGTCACGCGGCCAGGTCTTGTATTTTGCCTTAATGCTGATTACTCAATATTATTGTATGGCCGCTTTCGTAGTATGTATTAATCGTTACATAAGTCCAAACAGGCAATCATGAAAATGTTCATCATCACGTTCTTTTCTAAGCACTTACTTTAATCAAGATGCTCCATACGAATCCGCACAACCTCACCTAACACTGACGATAAACCTTCAACCGCCTTTATCGCCCGGTTAACATTTGACTCAACGCATTTCTGCGTTAGTAGAATCAAATGCACGCTGTTTTCACCAGTAGCCGGTTCTTTTTGTAAAACCGCTTCAATACTAATGCTGTTTTTGGCAAACAGGTCGGATACTTCAGCCAGCACTCCCGGTTTATCTTCGGCTTCCATGCGAAGATAGTAGGCTGTTTCAACGTCATCAATGTCCAATATCGGTGTATCACGCATGGCATCATTCTGAAAGCCAAGCAAAGGCACTTTATGGTGTAATGGTGCATCGATGGTTCTTACCGTGTCGATAATATCAGCAACCACCGCAGAAGCCGTTGGCTCGGCACCTGCGCCTGCACCGTAATACAGCGTTGGCCCAACTGCGTCACCGTAAACTAATACCGCATTCATCACGCCATCAACATTAGCGATTAAACGTTTTTCTGGAATCAGGGTTGGGTGAACACGTAATTCGATACCTTTATCGGTTTTACGGGTAATACCTAAATGTTTGATGCGATAACCCAGCTCTTCGGCATAAGTCATATCTTCTGTGGTTATTTTACTGATGCCTTCGGTGTAGGTTTTTTCAAATTGCAACTCAATACCAAAAGCCAATGAGGCAAGGATGGTTAGTTTGTGTGCGGCATCAATGCCTTCAACATCAAATGTGGGGTCGGCTTCTGCATAACCTAATGCCTGCGCTTCTTTAAGCACGTCGGCAAAGTCACGTCCTTTGTCACGCATCTCAGTCAAGATAAAATTACCCGTACCATTAATAATGCCTGCTACCCATTGAATTTTATTTGCTGCCAGCCCTTCTCGCATGGCTTTGATAATTGGGATACCACCAGCGACTGCAGCTTCATAACTGACACTCACGCCTTGCTCTGCTGCGGCTTTCATGATTTCTGGGCCATGGATCGCAATCAGTGCTTTGTTAGCGGTGACCACATGTTTGCCGTTTTCTATGGCTTTCAAAACCAGGTCTTTTGCCAGTGTATAACCACCAATAAGCTCAACTACAATGTCAACTTCAGGGTCATTAACCACTTCAAATGCATCTTCGGTTAGCTTCGTGGTCACTGGATCTAAAATGGTTTGTGATGCGATACCCAATCCAGCGGCGTGACTAATTTGAATAGCTCGACCGAGCCGCGCCTGAATTTCTTCCATGTTTCTTGTTAATACGGTGGCGGTACCGCCACCCACTGTACCGAGGCCTAACAAACCAACTTTAACTGCGTCCAAGACTTATCTCCCAGCAATATTTTTATGTTCATGGATGAACGGTATGTCGCGGTGCCATGGATGGCAATGAGCGACGCATGTTCATGGATGAACGGCCATGATCACGTTATGGCGCAAAGAGCCATGGATGGCGGTGCGACAAAGGCACATATTCTACTGTATCCACCAAAGAACGTGTAACATATGTGCATGGATGGACGGTATTTCGCAAGGAGCCATGGATGGCGGTGCGATTATGTTACTCACTATTTTTACAATATATCGCTATGAAATTCGCACAGGACAGCCAGGATGAAGGTTACGTTATTACTGCTTATAGTGAGAACAGTGTTGCCATCAATGGTAAAGCATTCAGCCAAAGCCTGATTATTACCCGGGCAGAACTCAATGAAAACTGGGGTGTGGATGCGGTTGAATTATTGCAGGCAGTTCATATCGAACAACTATTAGCCTTTAAACCTGAGCTGATTATTATTGGTACCGGAGACAAGCTAATTTTCCCTGCGGTTGAAGTATATGCAGGCATCATCGAACATGGCATTGGGGTTGATTTTATGGATACCCGTGCTGCCTGCCGAACTTACAATATCCTGATGAGTGAAGGTCGGCATATTGTGGCTGGACTCATTTTGTAATTGTTAGTGATTAATGGTTAGTGGGTGGGCTTTTGCTTGTTTTCTGGTTTTTACTGACTGTGCAGCTTTTTATAACCCCCTGAATTCAAATAAAAACCACCATACACGCGTAACGCGTCATTAACAACTAACCATTAACAACTAACCATTTAATAATAAGTCTCAGTCCTGAAACAATAACTCCTCACTAAAACCCTGGTTTTCCAGAATCTTGCGTAATTGTTTCAACGCGTCCATTTGTATCTGGCGAACGCGTTCACGAGTCACACCCAGTTCTTTGCCAACATCTTCCAGGGTAGTGCGTTCATGGTTGTTCAAACCAAAACGACGCACCAGAACTTCACGCTGCTTCAGATCAAGTTGATCTAACCAGACCCCCAGATTTGCCATAACGTCTTCGTTTTGTAGCATTTCTGGTGGTGCCGGGATACGTTCATCAGCAACAATTTCCAGTAATGGACGATCATTCTCTTTACCAACCGGCACATCAACCGAGGTTACACGGTCACGCAAACCCAACATTTTTTCAACATTGGCGACCGGTTTATTCAGCATTTTTGCAATATCATCTGCTGTAGGTTCGGTATCCATGGTTTGCTCTAACTCACGAGCTGCGCGCAAGTACACATTTAGTTCTTTGATGACATGGATGGGTAAACGGATGGTGCGAGTTTGATTCATCAATGCACGTTCGATGGTTTGACGGATCCACCAGGTGGCATAAGTAGAAAAGCGAAAACCTTTTTCAGGGTCGAATTTTTCAACCGCACGAATCAAACCTAAATTACCTTCCTCGATAAGATCAAGCAGTGCCAGGCCGCGGTTCATATAACGGCGAGCAATTTTTACCACCAGGCGAAGGTTACACTCAATCATTTTCTTGCGAGAATTCATATCACCTTTTAGTGCTTTACGCGAATAAAAGACTTCTTCCTCAGCAGTCAACAACGGTGAGCCTTCTATTTCACGCAGATATAAACGGGTAGCATCAAGCTCTTTACGATTAATCTTCGCATCAGAATCAACCCCGGCCTTAACTTTACTGGCAGCCTTACTGGCAACTTTAGGTTTTTTTAGTTCATTATCTGACACATAAGCATCATCGTCTAACTCAATGCCATCACTTTCAATGTTATTACCAGCCTGCATCATTAAGACTCTGGCCTCCAGCCCCTTTTTAGTTTGACCCTTTCTAGAATCGGCAATTGCTTCTATCATGATTGTACTCCACCCCAAAACGTGTTTATAGTTATTATTTTACGCGCTTAGTCTATTAGATAGCTTGCAAGCTGGAAGAAGCGCTACCCCCTTAAATTCCATACACTTACATAGCTCTTCTAACGTTACCCCTTACGTTAGAAAATCTTATATCATCATTTCTATTTAACAAGCAAGCATTTATTGAAAAAAACTAGAATTTAATTTATGTTTACTATATAAACCACATGATATTGTGGTTTTTTATTTTGCAACCACAAGTACCGAGATTCCTTTGAATCTACCTCTATGAAATATTGTATCGGCAGCAAGTTACCAAAAGTTAATCCACACTATTTAATTAGTAATTAGTTCTACCATGGCAGGTACTTAAGAGGATCAACCGGCTTGCCATTTTTCCTTATTTCAAAATGCAGGCGCGGGCTTAACTTGTCCTTACGACCCATCTCCGCAATTTTCTGTCCGGACTTTACTATCTCACCTTCCTGTACCAGCAATTTCCGATTATATGCATAAGCACTTAAAAAGGTTTTATTATGTTTGATAATAATAAGCTTGCCATAACTAATTAATCCCTCACCGCTATAGACAACTTTGCCACCGGCAGAGGCAACAATGGACTCACCCAGTTTACCTGCTATAGCAATGCCTTTTGCATCATTACGTTGACGGTTGAATTTTTTTATCACTTTACCTTTTGTCGGCCGCTGCCAGCGTACCACTCCAGGCCAGTGAGTCTTTTGTGAAGTAGACTGCTGCGTTTTTCCTGTATTTGTTACTGAACTTGTAACAGCCTTAGTCGGGGTATTTAATGGCTTCAGAAAAATAGTCTGACCCGGTTGAATGGTATAGGGCTTTTTGAGTTGATTTAATTTCGCCAGGCGATCGACACTAACACCAGAGCGTTTAGATATACCATACAATGTATCACCTTTGCTGGCTTTTACCCATTGCGACAAACCACTGTGCTGCTCCCGCATTGCCCCACTGCCTGTCGTTCCTGATATTGTTTGACTGGATGAGAGCCTTTCTGGATTGTTACCCGGTCGAATGGGTTCAGGTATCGATTGTGGCTCATCACCGATTCCGCGTACTTGCACTGTGTGTCTGCTGGTAACAAAATTAGCAGGCTTGCGAGTATGCAATCGTTGACCGGGTTTTATAAGGTTGGATGCACCAAGCCCATTCCATGCAGCAAATTCTTCGATATCAAGCTCATAACGCCAGGCGATGGCATAGAGGGTATCGCCTGATTTAACAGTATAGTCATCAGGGTTCCATTTTTTACCATTACTTGAACATGCCACCAACAACACAGCCAAAGCCGCTGCCAGTAATATCGTTTTTAATGAAAAACAACATCGTCGATCAGTCATTACGTCTAATGGCTTGTCTACTTATAAAAATATATCAGTACTGCGATCAGCAAAACCGTGAACCATCCCAGCCACTCAATATATTTTTTTACTACCGGTTCCAGTTTTGGTCCAGCCCATGCCATTAATAATGCCACCATAAAAAAATGTGCTGCTCGGCCAACAATGGCAGCACCGACAAAAGGTAATATCGCCATAGATAATGCACCGGCGGTCAGGGTGAAGATTTTAAAGGGTATCGGTGAGAAACCGGCAATGACCACTGCCCAAAAACCCCATTCTGCAAACCACTCCTGCGCCGTCATGTATTTATCCCAATATCCGACATCATGCAGTATGGGCTCGATTGCATGAATCGCAAAATACCCAAGGTAATAGCCAATCACACCACCCAGTACTGACATGACAGTTGCTATAAGCGCAATGCGTACAGCACGGTCGGGTCTGGCGATGGCCATTGGTGCAACCATTAATGCGGTAGGCACAGGGAAAAATATCGATTCGAAAATGCTAACGCCGACTAAATAACGCTCCGCATGCGGGTGTGCTGCCCACGTCATCATTCTGTTGTATAAACCTGCAAATATCATCAGCTTACTGCTCCATCAAGTAAGGGCACAAAACGCACCGACTCCTCGGTACTTTCCTCAATGCCATCGGGTGCGCGCGTATATACTTTTAACTGCTGCACACCGTGTGTTAAACCTACGGGAATAACCATACGACCACCCACCGCCAGTTGTTCTAACAGGCTGGACGGTACCGATTCGGGGGCGGCAGTGACCATAATAGCAGCATAAGGCGCATTTGGTTGCCAGCCCCATGAGCCATCACTGTGTTTGGAAAACACATTAAGCAGGCCCAGTTTATGGTGTGCCTCTCGTGCTTTCTGCAATAATGCACTAATGCGTTCAACGGTATAAACCTTAGGTACCAGGCGTGACAAAATCGCTGACTGATAACCTGAACCTGTGCCAACCTCAAGCACTACATCCGGTATCCCGTTTTCCAGTAAAATCTCCGTCATACGGGCAACAATATAAGGTTGCGAAATGGTCTGGCCATGCCCGATTGGCAATGCGGTATCTTCATAAGCACGGTGCGCCATAGCTTCATCAACAAAAATGTGGCGCGGGGTGGTTCGCATAACTTCCAGAACACGCTCATTTTTAATGCCTTTTTCACGCAGGCGATCAACCAGTCGATCTCGCGTACGTTGTGAAGTCATACCTATGCCTTGAATTTCGTTCAAAATCATCGTTACTTATCATTTACTCGTGCTTTTATTAATCATGCTTTCATTGCTTTTTTTGTGTGCCGCAAGCCAGCTATCTATTTCAGACAGGCTATCATACCGGGTTAAATCAATTTGCAAAGGTGTGATTGAAATATATTGCTGGCTGACAGCAAAAAAATCCGTACCCTCACCTGCATCCTGCGCTGCTCCCGGCGAACCCACCCAATACATCGGCTCGCCACGCGGGTCATGCTGAATAATCACCCCTTCTGATTTGTGACGATTGCCCAGACGGGTGGTTTTAAAACCTTTTATTTCAGACCAGGGAATATCAGGGACGTTGATATTTAAAATCATATTGGCAGAAAACGAACCCTGCTTAAAATCCTGGAGCAACAACACCACCGCTTTAGCAGCCGTTTCATAGTGCTTTGGTGTGTATGAATCCATGGAAACCGCGATAGCAGGCAAACCCAGATGCCGCCCTTCCATGGCAGCAGCAACGGTGCCAGAATACAACACATCGTCACCCATATTGGCACCTGCATTAATACCGGAAACAACCATATCAGGCTCTTTTTTAAGTAGCCCGGTAAGCGCCAGATGCACCGAATCAGTTGGTGTGCCATCAACGTAATACACATTTTCTTCAAGCTGACAGGCACGCAAGCCACGCTCCAGAGTCAGTGAATTGCTCGCTCCACTGCAATTACGCTCTGGCGCAACAATCGAAATTTCATGCTCAACAGCCAATGCCTCAACCAGTACCGAAATACCCAGAGCCCGATAACCATCGTCGTTACTTACTAATATATGCACAACTAATACTTTGATAAATTTTCACGATACAATAAAGAGGTAACTATACCTTATTGAGGGAGCACTGATGAACAATGATTCAACAAAAAACAATGATGAGTCATTATTTCTGGCAGAAATGACCGGTGTTACACCGTTACGATCTAATAATAAAATAAAAATCAGGAAAAAACCAAAAAAAACACCCATACAAAGCACTGATGAAGATCACTGTTTCGCCATTGATGATGTGTTTTCGAACTCAGAAATGGTAGAAGACTGCCGGGACATACTGAGCTTTTCACGCAGCGGGCTACAACATAATGTGCTAAAAAAACTACGCCAGGGAAAACACCCTATCGAACATTCTCTGGACTTGCATGGCTTAACTGTTGAACAGGCAAGAAATGAATTATTAGCGTTTCTAAGTGAATGCATTGCTGCAAATGTGTGCCACGCCATCATCGTTCACGGTAAAGGTTTTCGCTCCAAAGATAAACCTGTACTCAAACCCATGGTGAATCGCTGGTTACGTGCGGTTGATGATGTACTGGCATTTCATTCGGCACAGCCAAAGGATGGTGGTAGCGGTGCGGTTTATGTTTTATTAAAGAAGTCATCCGTGTGTAAGATAGAGTAGTGGATAATGTATAATACTTTTTTGACACACAGCACGTGCTGATTACGAATCTTTGCTAGTTACTAATTCGTAATTACTAACTCGTAATTAATTCTCTTGAGAACATAATGAAACAAACAAAAGTACTATTCGTATGCATGGGCAATACACTTTAAACCCACATATATATGCATTTTAGAGCTTTTGTGTACAAATCTGTATACAAATCATATTACGTAGTATCTATTAATAGCAACAGCATCCATATCATACGTCCTCGTCACCAAAGTCTGGGCTTGCCAATCAACTGCTATGCTTTTCCATAGCTGCGTTGCGAAGTGCTTAGGTACTTTATGTAGAGAATCAACTCCCTACTACGATAAATGCCCCACCAAAAACTGATGGGCATTTATCCAAAATATGGAGAAAAAATTGGTAGTAACTGGCCGTGATACTCGCGCTCTATTTTAACAAAGTGCAAGAAATCTCTTCTGCCCTAAGAAAGCTTACCCTTGCCTGATGTACGTCACTTCAAACGCCTTACAAGCACGCTGCTGCTGAAGCCTGTTACTTAACTGAAAAG
>CAYQXD010000115.1:0-11237 GCA_964421315.1 uncultured Thiotrichaceae bacterium
TTTTGCGTTCTTCGCGGACGATGATTTTAGTCTTTAATGTCTTCTAATGACCGAAATCAGCCATTTACTATCTGCATAAATCTGACAGCCAGCGCCACACATTCTGTGTGGTGAAAAAACATAAATTCCTGTACTCATTCTAAAGTCGAGACGGCTTGACATAAGTCAAGCCGTTTGCCATGAAGTGTAACTAAGTCACATAAGATAACCCTGTTTTAAGTGACTAAGTTACTAAATGATTGAAATAAATAGATTACTATTTTTTTCAGTTTCTGACGCTGCTACCAGTCATATTAAGCGTTAATGATTTTTAACTTTTTGCCTGAAATATTTATGAACGGGGAAGCATCCACTAACAACTTGACATTACCCATCTGGCTAGACTATTTTCCTGCTCTTAAGGGGGTTGAAGATGAGACCTGGCGACAGGTGGCCAATAGTGCAAAAGAGCTGGTATTGCCTGCAAATACTGTCGTTTTTAGCGATGGTGATGCCTGTGATAACTACATTATGATGCTGGAAGGCATAACCCGGGTGTATAAAACCTTTGAAAATGGGCGTGAAATGTTGTTGTGCAAGCTGAATACCGGTGAAACCTGTAGTCTGAATACATCCATATTGCTGGCGGGTGGTCGCTACCCTGCAAGTGCGATAACAGAAACCCGATGCCGCGCCATGATTATACCTGCTGAGCACTTTCATCAGGCGTTTGACCAGTCCCGTGGGTTTCGTGATTTTGTGTGCTCAGCTTTTGGCAGGCGTATCCATGATTTTATTCTATTACTTGAGTCCATTGCTACCCGTAATGTGGATGTGCGCATGGCGCGATGGTTGATAGAGAATAAATCAGCAGGTAATCATGTAGAAATTTCGCACAAGGCGCTAGCGTTTGAGCTGGGTACAGCGAGAGAAGTCGTTAGCCGTCATTTAAAAGAATTTGAGGAAAATGGCATGGTAAAATTGTCGCGGGCAAATATTGAGCTGATAAACCTGGACGCGATGCACCAGTATATAGAAGGCTTGCGAGCTTAGTTCGGTTGGGGTTCGTGCCTCACTCCAACCTATGAGCTAAAAAACATCTGCGTTCATCTGCGGACAAAATTATTTTTTGTTAGTCCGCTAATGACCGAAACAAGCCGATATAGTTGTTTTTCGTTTTATTGTAGCAAGCTGTATTTGAGCTGCTAAATGTTGCAGGTTTTTTTATACTCGGTCTAAAGTGAGGGGTGGTTGATGTAGGTCAACTGATTTGCAGGGAAGTGTAACTAAGTCACATAAATTAGCGTTTTTAACGGTGACAAAGTCACCAAGGGTTTGATAAATATCATATTATTATTTTACGTAATGAAATTTCTCTTTTTTAATTTTTTAAACCATCTTATCTGAGATGCGGGAGTCGCTGATATGAAACAAATGAATAGAATAAAACGTAGCACGCAGGTCTTGCTGGCGCTCGCGCTTACTGCTGGTTTTACCGGTTTAGCCAGCGCCGGCATCGCTGGTAGCAAGCATGATCTAACAACAACCGGAACAGCTCAGGGTACTGGTACCGGTGACAAGGTTTGTGTGTTCTGCCATACCCCGCACGGTTCCAATACCGCAGCACCGGTTCCGTTGTGGAATAAAGTGCTGTCGGCACCAACCGCTTATACTCAGTATTCAACCTTGCAGGTGCCATCCTTTGATTCAGGCGAAGCACCAGTGGGTTCGGTTTCGCTTGCCTGTCTGTCCTGCCATGATGGCACCCAGGCGATGGACGTAGTGATTAATGCACCGGGTTCTGGTGGTTATAATGCGACCGGTGCCGAGATTGAGACGCTGGGTACTGTCGTTCAAATGACAGGTACACCAATTCCGGTTCTTGGCACCGATCTGACCAATGACCACCCGATTAGTATTCAATATGCTGCCGGTGGTGCCCTGGCGGCCGATCCGGATGGTGTATTTGCAGGCACGCTGGGAGATCCGGATTTCAGGCCACCACATAAAGCCACGGTTAATCTTAATCCAGTCTGGTGGGTAGACAGTGAGGCTACGCCATCAGGTACTCGTGAAAAAACCGACATGATCCTGTATACGCGAAATGACCTGGGTGCAGTGGAACCGTTTGTGGAATGTGGCAGTTGTCATGATCCACATAATAACGCAACAGCAGGTGTAGGCTCGGTCGAGTTTTTACGTATCGCAAATACCAACAGTCAGGTTTGTACCGCCTGTCATATCAAGTAATGCTCGTGTAGAAATAGCTGTTCTAAGTCCCGGTGTATTGCTACTTGTTACAATACACCGGGATTTTTTATTGTTGTACTTAGTTCCCACGCTCTGCGTGGGAATGTGTATCGACAGCCACACAAACCCTGGACTCACGTATGCGTTGCCACGTGGGAACGAGATAAATCACCATCTGTTGGTGGTGAAAGTGAATGTGTTTATACAGATAGTCATACAGAATTAAGAGGTTCATGATGTTACTAAAAGCAAAAAAACAAGTTACGGCGGTGAGTATGCGGTCGCTGGCGGCCAGTTTGTGTATTAGCTTGAGTGGATTTGTTTCTGCGCCTCATGCTTTTGCGGCTGATGAGGTGGCAACCGAAGTAGTGGCAAACGCGAGCCAGCAATCAGCGCCCTTGTTTGCAAAGGTGGGCGATGTAGTGATAACACGTGAAGAATATGAACAGTCGTTTCGGCTGGCTGTCAGACAAAAGTTTTATCATCAGAAACCACCGGAGGCGGAGCTGGATACTATCCATAATGTGGTGGCTGACGAAATAATAACCCATCAGCTTTTATTGCAGGAAGCACAGCGGCGTGGTATTAAATCTGACGTTTTAAGCATAAATAAAAAAATTGAGCAGTATGAACGACGTTATGCCAACAGTGCCAGGTGGCAGCAACAGCGTCAAACATTAACAAAAATCTTGCGCAAAAACCTGGCTGAGGAAGATGTTTTACAGCAAATAGAAAAGCAGATACGTAACATAACGCCGCCAAGCAATGCGCAATTAAAGCAGTTTTATCAGAATAACCTGGATAAATTTACCGAGCCCATGCAGCAGAAACTGTCGCTCATTTTATTGCGGGTTGACCCTTCATCGACCCATGCAGTGTGGATCGCGGCTCTTGAAGAAGGTAAAGCACTGGTAACCCAGTTGCATAATGGAGCTGACTTTGCCGAGCTGGCACGGATGCGCTCGGCAGATGCTTCTGCTGCACAGGGCGGCGATATGGGTTACCTGCATCGTGAGATGCTGGCAGAGGCAGCACAAAAGGCGGTTGATAAGCTAAAATCCGGGGAGATAACCGAAGCGATTGAGGTATTGCAGGGTATTGCTATTTTACGACTGGAGGATCGTACTGCTGAGCGATTAAGGGCATTTAATGATGTGCTTGACCGCGCTCGGAGTCTTTGGTTACGGGGTCAAAGTGATGCTGCATGGCTAGCCTTCAAACAAAAATTGCGCCAGGATACGCCGGTCACCATATATAATGCCATGCATAACGGCATGTATAATGAAGCACAAAAAAACCAGGGCACTGATGCCTGATGTTTTGTGAATGCAGCAGAACTTATTTTGTAGCTTCTCACTAAGTCGTGGCAACATCAATGCTAGTAAGTTAACTATAAAATCTGGGAATATCGTCATTCCGGCAGTCTTTCCCGCTCAAAGCGTGCGAGGACAAGCTTTGAGCGGGAAAGACTGCCGGAATGACGTTGTATTAGCCTGACTTAGTCTCAAAATGCGATACTGCCACGACTTATTGAGAAGCTGCATTTTTTACGCAGGCACATGAAAAAGAGCATAAGTACTGGATATCGACAGCATCTGAGTTATAACAGAGTACATGATAAAGCAGAAGTGCCGAGCAGAATGCAAAAACAAAATAGTCGCAATATTACTATTGCTGGTTGTTGCCAATTTATTGGTGAACCCGCTTTACGCACAGCAGAAACAGTTCAACTGGCGGGGCGAATTAGGTTATGATTTTATTTCAACCCGGTATGATACGGCTGGCAATACCACGGAGCATCTTGGTTTGTTAAAGCTTAATGCGGGGGGTTACCTTTATCAGCCGTGGCTGGCGACCCTGAATGGTGGCATTGGTTTTTTTTTCAGGCAGAAACAGGCAGATGACACTGGTTCTACGGGTGATAATATTTTTGGTAATGCCAATTTGCGGCTGTTCCCCAAAAGCCGCTTTCCTTTAGAAGTGTTCGTGGAAAAAACAAACAGCCGGACAGAGACAGATTTAACCGGTCTGGAAATTGATCGAACACGGTATGGTTTTAATCAACGCTATACCTCGTATGATGGAACCGCTTTTCATTTTGGTTATGAGCGTTCAGAGCTGACCAATGTTAATTCCGGCATCAATAAAGAAGAAACACGTGAGGATCTGGCGGATTTGCTGACAGCCAGTTTTAATAAAGCTGCTGGTGCACATTCTGTTTCGTTTGGTAGCAACGTCAATCGCGTTGCCAGAGTACATAGCGATGACTTAAATAAAACCACTTTTGCCACCCTGCGTCATGCCTACCGACCGTCTGCAGCATTTTCTTCTGAAGACATGCTGACCTTTAACCAAAGCGATATTATGCTTGAGAATGCTCAATTTAAATCGGATCTTTATCAGTTAAGCAGTTTTGCTTTCTGGCGACCGCGCAGCAAACGGCCATTACGTTTTACTGGCGCGATACGGGCACTCAGCAGTACTACGCAAAATCAGGCGACCAAATCTGATGCACAGATTGCATCCGGCTCACTGGGTGTTACTTATGAGTGGTCGCCGCGCTGGCTGTATACTGCTAACCTCGGGCTTGCCGATACCACAGCAGGATCTGATAGTTCGACTTCAAATTTCCAGGATGCCAGCGCGGCTTATTCATCAAAAAGTTATAAACCTTATGGTTTTGATGCCAGCTGGTTTGCTCAGTTTGATTTGCGTAATACCGATAATGATGGTTTGCGTATTCAGGGGGCGGGTTTGCAAACAGGTTATAACCTTAGTCGTGGTATTATCACCGAACCAGGTCAGCAGCTAACCTTTAGCGGTAGTCAGAGCATTAGCACTATTGCCGATACTGAAGATTTTAATAGCCAGACCCTGTTGGCCAGCCTGTCTCTCAACTGGAATCAGCGCTCAGGTACTCGCTCCAGTTTGGTGCGACTTTCAGCCAGTGATTTTCGAACCATTGCCAGTGGTGCTCGTAGTAAAGAGGTTGAAGGTGAGTTCCAGATAATTAATCTGCAGGCTTCAATTGATTATAAACTGTCTTCCCGTTCCGCTATTATGGGTAATGCTACGGTGCAGTCAACACGCTACTACCGGCCGCATATAACAACCGGAGACGATGAAAATGGTGACTGGTCGCCAACTGCAACGCTTGATCTTTCTTATTACAAAATAGCGGTGTTTAATGTGCCACGGCTGTCATTTTTTTCCACGCTCCGCTTTATTAACAATTCTTATGTGCCAGTAGTGGGCAGCTCTGTTGGTGATAATATAAGGGATGACAAACATTGGGAGAATCGTCTTGAGTATACTATTGGGCGTTTGCAATTCAGGGCGATTAGCCGGTTTTCAGAAATTCAGCAGGAGAAGCAGAGCTATTTTCTGTTTCAGGTGCGACGTATGTTAGGGGGTTATTAAATGAAGAAATATCTATGGCAACAGACCGGCAGTAATAAAGCCAGCAGTAAAAATGCCATTAGTAATAAAGAAAAGGATCTTAATATTAATCTGTTTTTAGCACTGGTTTTATTACTTTTAATAATAATGGTGACCGTGGATTTAATCAATCCAAGGTCGGCACATGCAGAATATGGTGATGTGCTAATTAATAATTATTCAGAAGAAGCCGGCATGCGGCCGGTGGTGTTTCCACACTGGTTCCATCGTATTCGATACCGTTGTAAAGTGTGTCATGCGGATATTGGTTTTAAATTTGAAGCAGGCGGTAATGACATCGACATGCTGAAGATAATAGACGGTGAATATTGCGGTGCCTGCCATGATGGCGATATCGCCTGGTCGGTGGAGCAGTGTGATTTATGCCATTCCGGGCAGCCGGGTATGACCAACCAGGTACATGGCAGTACCTTACAAAAGCTGAAAGCGCCACCTGGCGCTGGCGCTAAGTGAGGCTATGCAGATGAATATTACACGACACAGATTTGTACAAACAGGCGTGGTCATGCTAACAGCCATTATGTTTGTTATATTTACAGCAGGGCAGGCACTGGCATCGGATCCAAATACATTTAATCGTCTGCTGGCACCTGTTTCCGAGCGTAATCCACCACCTACACAGGATGGTATACATGATCCTGACTCACCCGGAGCAGCTCAGTTGCAACCGCCTAAAGTGGCTTTTTCCGAACTACCAAAAAGTAAGTCAGGCAACTACATCAACTGGGTTAAGTCGCTGGATGATAAAAAGATATCGCCACGTTTCGATAGAACTGATCCTGATGCTAAACCGGTGATTATGGATCTTAATATTGTGCGTGAAGTCAAAGGTTCAATGCCTAATGTGGTATTTCCTCATAAGCAGCACACCGAATGGCTGGATTGCTCAAACTGTCATCCCGCCATTTTTATCCCGGCAAAAGGGGCAAATAACATGAGCATGGCATCCATTCTACTAGGTGATGGTTGTGGTGTCTGTCACGGCAAGGTGGCGTTCCCGGTGTCTGAGTGCAGAACTTGTCATTCACAGAAGAAGAAAAAGAAAAAAGCGACGGTAAAAGCTAAGTAGAGGGTATTGAACGGCAGGGTGAAATACCAATACCGCTGTCTGCAATGCCAGTAAGTTAAGCAGTAAGGTTCGTCATTTCGGCAGTCCCCGATAAGCATGTCCCCGCACGCTTTGAGCGGGGAAAATTGCCGGAATGACGAACGAGAAATGTTTCGTGCAGAATGCTTAAATGAGAAAAACAGGAACTTGTTTTATGAAAAAATATTCGTCAAAACAAAGTTTTATTTGCTCGCTTTTAAGCATGGTGCTGTTATACAGTTCATCACTAATCGCTGCGCAAAAGGATGACAGTGATTTTGCTGTGTTAACCAAACTTAAATTTTTCTCCTGGCTGGTTAACGATTCGCCGACAGTGAATCGAATTTTGCAAAGTGCAGACAGTGAGGCCATAGCACAGCTGGAAAAGTCACGGCTCCTGTTACAGCAGGCACAGTCTCATTATAGCGAAGGTGAGTATTTACTTGCTGAAAAAAATATCGCCATTGGCATAAAGGAAATGACCAGTGTTTCACGAAAGATAAAGGACAAAGGCAGGGTTGAACGTGCCCGTAAAAAACTTTTTCATGAATTAAAACAGCGTGTGCAGACTTTTGCTGATGCTTTTGAGCGTGTCGCTAAAGAGAAAAGCGACAAGCGTATAAATGCCATGCTGGATCATAAAAAGCTGCAGAAAACTGTGGATGCAGCTGACGCGCTCTATCACGACGGTCAGTTGGTGCAGGCAAACCAACAGATGAAACAGGCGGCAGACATGGTGGAACACGCGCTAAGTGGTGCCAGAGATAAAGATGTGCTGATTCATGAGCTGAGTTTTGACAGCCTTGAAGATGAATATGACTATGAAAAAAAACGCAATGAGAGTTATGTTATGTTGATCAGGTTGCTACAGGAAAAACGAACCGTGTCTGATGCCAGCCGGCAGTATGTTAATAAAATTGTGACTGCAAATAAGGGCGTTGTAAAGCAGGCAGAAAAATACGCAACTAAAGGTGATGTCAAAGCAGCGATTAAAATTCTGGAAAAGAGTACAGATAAGCTGTCCAGGGCATTACGTATGGCAGGCGCGCCTTTTTGAGGAGAGGGTTTTGTCGGGTTACGCTACACAAGCAAGCGGGAATGACGGTGGTGGGAGGTCATGCTTTCATTAAGCCGTAGGTTGGGGTGAAGCATGAACCCCAACAAATGAACAGACGTAAAATGTTGGGGTTCGTCAACTCACCCCAGCCTACAAGTTAAACTATCATATGGATAGATACATGTGAGCTGGCATAAACCTTTAACGAATAGTGGTTACTGAGATGAGAATATTTAAACCCGGTTTATTTGTTGTGTTAATGATAGTGGCTTCGGCTGGTTTAGTTTATGCGGCATCTGCCGATGTAAAAAAACAATCGGCCACCGCCATAATCCCGATGCTAACTGAGCTAAATGCAACAGGTTTAGCTGTGCAGGAAAGAATAGTAATAGCCTTTTATGACGATGAAGATGATGACTTTTCTGACTATTATAGCGATAAACCGACCCCGGCACAGACGCAGACAGAAGCAACTGCATTGACAGAACCTGCAGTCAGCAAACCTGCAGTTAGCGAACAAGTTAAAAAAAGTGATAATGCTGATACCGCAAAGCAACCTGAAAAAGAACCTGAGTTGAATGCTGCTAAAGTGCTGTCACAGAAAAAAGATACAACAGAATTGCCAGCACAGAAAAAAATCACAGCAGATGAAGATGATGCTGGTAAATATACAGATTCCGGAAACATTGCTGCTGACCGTCGGCATAATCCACGTTTCCAGACCGTTGAGAAACTGTTGACGGTCTCTACTGCTGCCAGAACGATTAGTGGAAGTGATAATGCGGAAGCCAAAAAGTTGCATGCAGATGCTCTTGAACTGTTTGAACAGGCAAAAACCGCTGCCAATGAGGGTGATGATGAGCGTGTTAAAAGTTTGTTAGGTAAAGCCACAAAATTGTTATTTTCTGCAACCAGAATGGTTAAAAAGAAAGGTGACTTCAAGGAAAAATATCTACGTGATTTTGATATGCGCCTGGCAAGCGTTGAAGCACTGAGTGAGGCATACCATAACATTCGTAAAGAGAAAGGTCTGGGTGAGCCGGAAGATAGTGAGCTTTTCCCGTTTGTACAAAAAAAAATCGAGGTTGCTAAAAAGTTAAAACAGCAGGATCGTTTAAAGGAAGGCCGCAAAATACTGGACCAGGCTTATGTTGCTGCCAAGGTTGCGATTGAGGGTTTACGTGGCGGCGAAACACTGGTGCGCTCGCTTAATTTTGAAACACCAAAAGATGAGTATCACTATGAAATTGACCGAAATGATACCCACACCATGTTAGTGACCGTTTTATTAAAAGAAAAAATTGAAGCCAGTGACCGTGTAAAAAATATGGTGGACAAATTCATGGCTAAGGCAAAAGTGTTAAGACAAAAAGCGGATGAGCAGGCAGAAAATGGTGAATATGAAACCGCTATCACCACGTTAGAACAATCAACAAAAGAAATCGTGCGTGCTATTCGTAGTGCGGGCGTATTCATCCCGGGTTAATAACAACCTTTATGGTTTCGTTTATGGTTTTATTAAAATTAGTCGCGTCGTTGAACAAGTTTTGTGTTTTATTGTTGTGTTTGTACGCTCTGCCTGTAATAGCCGCAGACTGGCAACCTTTGGCAAGAGATGGTCTGCACGATCCCACTAATCCAGGTTTAAAATGGCTGCAAAATCCGGCTAATGCACTGAGTCGGCTGCCCGCTGATAGTGCGGGTAACAAGGTTGACTGGATGCGGGCATTCGAAGAGGGCTATATTAATCCGCGCAGTGGTTTACACAATAAAAAGCCGCCTGAACTGCTTGATACTGAAATTTTGTTGAACAAGAATGGTAGCCTGCCTCTTGTACTATTTCCACACAAGCAGCATACCATCTGGCTGGATTGCAGCAATTGCCACGAAAAGATTTTTAAGGAAAAAGCCGGTGCCACACCGATAACCATGCAAAAAATACTGGAAGGGGAATATTGTGGCGTTTGCCATGGTGCTGTCGCCTTCCCATTGACTGAATGCAGCCGATGCCATTCAGTACCACTGGATAAAAAATCGTTTGTAAGCTCACCATGAGCAATATTAAAAATTAGTAAGGTGGTAGTTTTTATGATAGCAAGGCTTCTAAGTAACAAAATAAAATCATGTTACTTGTAGATGGTTAATCGGTCACGGTTTGGGGTGCTGAATAATCTCACTTACGTTGTTATCTGTTTTCCGGCTATCACATTCATGTATTTATTATACAGGTGTTCTAAAAGGGTGACCGGTTAAGAGTCGTGCAACATGTTTTTTCAAAAATTTTACGTTATTTATTAACAGCAAAAATTGCAATTTTACTGTTGCTTATTATAAGCGCGTTACCAGCACCACAAGCCAAGGCTGAATATGCAGATGTTGTGCTTAATAGATATTCGGACGAAGAGGGCGTGCGGCCGGTGATTTTTCAGCACTGGTTTCACCGTATACGTTTTCAGTGTCGGGTCTGCCATCAGGAACTTGGGTTTGAAATGCGAGTGGGCGCGACCGATGTCACTATGGATGAAATCATCGATGGAAAATTTTGTGGTGCCTGTCATAATGGTGAAATTGCCTGGTCAGCTGATAATTGTGATTTATGCCATGCTGCGTTTCCTGGAAAGCCATCCGGCATTACCGGCGGGCATCAGACGCTCGGCCCGGGGAGCTGGTAAACAGCGATGAAAATAACTCAACACAGTAGAATTTTATTGCCAGGGTTAGTAGTCGCATTAAGTACCATATTAAGCGGCTGTGCGACAACAGCAGGACTGATTGGCTTTGGCCAGGTATCGGAAAAGCAGCTTCTGCTCGCGAGATGCGCCAAAGATGGCAAATTGTTAAAACACTGGAGTACAATTAGCGGCACACTGCAAGGCAGGCTATCACGTGTTTCGGCTCAAACTCCTGTGGTTGAACGGGTCAAGCTGGGTTCCCCTGCTGCTGTTGTGGCACAGGCACAGGATCTTTTTATTGCCGATTCGGCACATAAGAAAATATTCAAATTTAGCCGTGCAACTCAAACCATCTCGACCTTCGCTGAGGTGCCGGACATGGGTGATAGAGTCAGTATGCACGTTGACCGTGGTTTATCCGTTTATCTGGTGAACCAGGCTAGCGCTAAAACTGTGCAGTACGATATTGATGGCAGGGTACTCAAGACTTTTGAAAATACTGCCGAGCTACCACAACCGATAGCCGTTACTGTGGACGACAAACATGCAGAGATATTTGTAGCTGACCAGTTACGTGCGCATGTGCTGGTTTACAACCGGGGTGGCAGCGTCAACCGGGTGATTAATGCCCCTAAAAGCGGTGACAGCAAGATTCAGAGTATCAGTGCCATGAGTTTTGCTAATAATCAGCTTTATATCGTTGATGGTGTCGGACATCAGGTTTATGCCATGT
>CAYQXD010000116.1:0-10985 GCA_964421315.1 uncultured Thiotrichaceae bacterium
TTGCGTTCTTCGCGGACTAATGTTTTAAAAGTTTTTGACTGTCCGTTAAGTGTCGTAAGCAGCCATTTCCGTGCTTTGGTTCGTAAACGTCACATCCTTGTGCCACTGCTCAAATCTGACACAACCTGTCAGATAAAATCCAGGTAACGCTGGTAATCTTCTACTCGATCAATATCCCAACAAGTTTCCAGCTCATAAAATGAAATGCTATTTTTATTAAGTTTATTTCTTGATTGCTGCATCACTTGTGCACTGCCCCAGGTAATATCCTGAAATAAAAATTTATGCGGTTTTTGCAAGCCCACTAAAACATAACCGCCATCTTCAGCCGGTACAAAAACGACTTCTGTATTCGTTTTTAAGCATTCTATTGCCTGTTCAATAAGCATTTCATCTAATGCCGGTGCGTCGGTGCCGATAACAATACAATATTTGTATTGCTGCAAAGCCTGCTTTACTCCATTTAACATACGCATACCTAAATCAGTGCCTGACTGTGCTAACAAGGTAATCGGGTATTGTTCATTACAGCGCACAAAGTAGTCATTTTTCACATTAGGCGAGCACATCAAATGCACCGCACAGAGATTTGCCCGTGTTAGCATCAACAGGCGTTGAATGATTAACTCATCTTGCAATTTTGTAGCAGCCTGAACACCAATATCTGGTATTAAACGCGTGTTGACTTTGCCTGTCACAGGGGCTTTGGCAAACAATAAAATAACCGTATCAGGATGTTTCATCAGCGATATTTTTGGTTGAGTTTATCCGGTGATACACCAAAAAAATATAACAGGCGTAATTTCCACATTAGTAAAACCGTAACAAGCACACCCTTGTTTTCCCAGCGCCGACTTGACGTTATCACTTTTTGTTTTAAACAAACGGGTGATGACTGTTTCTTGAGTAACCGGCTGATGGCTATATCTTCCATCAAGGCAATTTCGGGAAATCCAGTTAGTCGATTAAAAAGTTTTCGCTCTATAAAAATCGCCTGATCGCCAGTAGCAATGGATGTTAGTCGTGAACGCAAATTCATCAACCGTTCGATGATTCGAAAAACAAATTTATTACTCGACAATCGAACATCAAAATGCCCCCAGTAATTTTCTTTTTGATAATTGCTGGTAATGACATTAAGGGCATTATCAGGAAGAAAGGTATCGCAATGTAAAAATAAAAACAGGTCACCTGTGGCAACAGCCGCACCGTTATTCATTTGCAGTGCGCGACCTGCTTTTGACACGATAACCATATCTGCGCCTTGTTGCGCAAGCATTAAGCTATTATCATTACTACCACCATCAGCAACAACCACTTCATGCCCTGCTCTGCGAAAAGACTGTAATTTACTTAATGTTTCCGGTAAATTTATTTCTTCGTTTAAAACAGGAATAATAATTGATATTTTTATCCCTGATCCACACACAGAAACACTATCCATTGTTTCGATTAGATTAAAGCCCCACCACAACTACTACCATGACCAGCAGTACAACCATAACAATGATCCATTATGGCAATATCCTTGCCATTTAAATCACTCTGTAGAAGATCATTTATATGTGTTTTTGCAGGCAGCATGTCAACTGTTACATCTGTGTTCAGGCCTGCCGGCAAACCTAACATCTGGTTAAAGTCACAATCATAAACATAACCTAACCAGTCTACACTTAACGTGGTACGACACATAACACCGGGTAAATTATCTTTGCTATAGGCGGTTTTTAACAACTGCATATACTCATCAAACAAACCTTTCGATAACAAGGTGCTGCCAAATCGTTTGATGGGCATATTGGTTATTGTGTACAAATTATTAAAACAAATAGCAAAATATTGCTGTAATTCTTTTTTATAGGCGGGCTCAAGTTTGTTTTGAGATGGCGGTAAGTTAATACCCTGCGGGTTATACACAAGATTAAGCTGTAACTGCTCATCTAGGCCATAACCGTGCCGGTTTAATAACTGCAAGGCTTTTATGCTGTCATTGAATACTCCTTTGCCACGTTGTGCATCTACATTTTCTTTTAGATAACACGGCATGGAAGCAACCACTTCTACCTTGTTTTCAGCCAGAAAAGCTGCTGTTTTCTCAAACCCAGGCTCTAAAAGAACCGTTAGATTACAGCGGTCGATAACATGCACGCCCATATCAACAGCCTGTTTAACCAGTAAAAAAAACTCAGGATTCATCTCCGGTGCACCACCAGTTAAATCCAGTGTTTTAATGTTTTTTTGTTTTAAAAAGTTGAGTACATCTACAATTGTTTCAGCCGTCATAATTTCTTTACGGCGCGGACTGGCATCAACATGGCAATGCAAACATTGCTGGTTACACAAATAACCAAGATTAACCTGCAAGGTTTTCAACTGCACACGTTTTATCGCCGGAAAATCAGTGCTTACCAATAAATCAAATGTGTCTTTCATAGTGTTTTTAAGATAAATAGCGGTTTAAAAATGCCACTACTTTTTTAGTAAATGAATTAAATAAACGGTCTTTATAATACTGCCCGGCGAGGCGTTTGTTAAGTTGTGAATAAGTAGGATAGGCATGAACCAACGAAGTTAATTTTGAAATTTTCATATTTTCCTGAACTGCCAGTGCCAATTCATGAATAAGCTCACCCGCATGAGGTGCAATAATATGCGCGCCAACAACCCTGCCCCTGTTAGTTAAAATTTTCGCAAGTCCTATTGCATTATTATCGGTTATTGCGCGATCCAGTTGCGATACAGCAAACTGATGCACCTCACCTTTTTTCAACTGTTTACACTGTTCAACGCTAAGCCCAACCTGCGCCACTTCCGGCTCGGTATAAACCACCACGGGTACAACATCGTAGTTAATCTTTTTAGGGATTTTAAAAATCATGTTTGCAATGACTACACCAGCCTGTAATTCAGCCACATGGGTTAACGGCATTTCACCGGTAACATCACCACAAGCATATATTTTTTTGTTGCTGGTCTGCATTTTTCTGTTGACCTTAATTCCAGCAGTATCAAAACGTACGCCAGCTTTTTCAAGATTCAGGGAATCAAGTACAGGTCTACGCCCTGTTGACACCAGTAAAGCTTGTGCCTGCAGTATTGCACCACTTTTTAGCGTAATCTGTTTTACACCCATCTGCTCACTAACTTCAAGCACTTCGCTGTTTAAATAAATTGAAACACCTTCTTCAGTTAATGCATCAGCCAGAATTATTGATGTTTCTTCATCCATTCGAGGTAATAATCGTGGCGCTATTTCAACTATTGAAACCTCAGTTCCTAATCGGCAATAAGCCTGAGCCATTTCAACGCCAATGGCTCCACCACCTAAAACGATCATACTTTTAGGTAAAGCAGGCAAGCTGTACATATCCTCATTGGTTAAATAGTTGACCTGTTGCAGCCCTTTTATAGGGTGAATAAAGGCAGATGAGCCGGTAGCAATGACAAAACGTTTAGCCTCAATTTGTCTACCCGCAACTTCTATTTTCGAGGACGTGGTAAAAGTCGCTTCACCAATAACAACTTCACAACCCAACGCTTCAAATCGTTCACGGCTATCGTGTACCTGAATAGTATCAATCGCATTTTTAATCGTCTGATTTACCGCCTGCATATCAATTTGCGGTTTAACAGCAGACAAACCCCAACGATCTGCATGAGACATGCTATGTGCAATAGCAGCACTTTTTATTAATGCCTTGCTCGGCACACAACCATAATGCAGGCAGTCACCACCCATCGCCTCCTGCTTGTTTATTAACACAACATCAAGGCCAAGTTGTGCGGCAACACTGGCGACTACAAGTCCTCCTGCACCACCTCCTATAACCACTAAATCGCGTTTCTTTGTCATATAATTAAAATATAATTTTATGTGTGAGTTTTACATAATTGCATCTACCGACAACACCAAAAAATTATTGTTCATTTATAATTTTCTGATTTTTTAAGGGTTATTCACACCCATAAAAAAAGGCTGGTCATAAACCAGCCTTTTTTCTATCTATAAATTCAGCTGTCAGAGCACTTTCCCCATCAAGGCAAACGATTTTACGAATGCACCAGCCAAACTTGGATCTCTTATCATCGTCGCATAATCACCTTTTCTAAAACGTAACTTTCTTGACGTGTAGGCAATACCCAATTTCATTAAACCGGGTGGTTTCACAATGAGCGATAACCAATCATCAGTCGTTGCACGAATATCCCATTTAATGTCATCAGCAGAAGCGGTATTAATAGATGAAACCAGACCATTCTGTATGGTCATGACAAATGATGGTTCATCCATTTCAGGCACTCCAAAAGCAACAACGGAATTAAAATTAGCACGTTCTAATGATGCTGTAATTTCTTCATCCGTATTCCATGCATCTTTAAAAGACTGCGCCCATTCACTTGAGAATAAATCTGCCATTAAATAAATCCCGTATTTATGCTTTTTAGTTAAAGATACTGGCAGTTTCTATGAAAAAATTGATTTTGTCAAAAAATTCAGTCACTTCCATAATGGTTTATATACATATTCCAATTTAAAATTGGCCAGTTTTTTTGCAAGAAATAGCTAAAAAAAAGTCAAAACTACATAATAAATACAAAAACAATATCTTATATATAATTTTGTACCCAGGATTTAATATCTGCAGCACTCATTGCACCAGCTTGCCTGGTGATTTCTCTACCGTTTTTAAATAGTACCATGGTTGGAATACTGCGAACATTCCACTGCCCTGCTATGGTCTGCTCATCTTCAGTGTTTAACTTTGCTAGCCGCACAGATGGTGATAGTTCCTCACTAGCCTGTTCAAATGCAGGTGCCATCATCTTGCATGGACCACACCATGGTGCCCAGAAATCAACAACCACCGGGATATCATTACGTTTAATGTGTTGCTGAAAATTTCCCGAGTGCAATATCACCGGCTTACTATTAAACAACGGCTTATGGCACTTACCACAGGAGGGATTCGCATCAAGTTTGGCGGTTGGAATACGGTTTGTAGCATTACATGACGGACATACAATATGTTTTGTTTCACTCATATACTTTCCATTTAAATCAATTAATTAAGGCTAACGTAAGGGCAAACACACACTTTTCAAGTAACGTACTGAAAGCTATTATCAAACATCCAGAGGTGTCAATCAGTTGGCGCGAACCGTCAATTAAACAATTTAATTTAGCCGTAAGCTTTGCTAAACACTTGATTTGACAATAACGCCTGGAGGTCACCATGTTTAAGCCAAATAAGTTGCAAAACAACGCTTTAGAAATATTTAGAATAAAAGCACATCTTCGAAGTTATGTTAAAAACCCCGATATTATTGATGAATATTTGCTACAGAATGCTGTAGCCAAATTAAAAAAACTACCTTACGAGCGCAAAGACCCAACAGACATCATTGTTAAAAAGCTGGTTTTAGATGCTTATCATCTAGGCTATTTAAAATACGAAGATTTAACACATCCGGGGTACAAAATGGCGCAACATGAAAAGTTTCGTCGCCACCCGCTAACTAACGATGTAACACATCAAATTTATATACTGAAAAACCGTATGTAATAAAAACAAGTGTTAAAAAACAAAAAAGCCCGCCCCAATTTAGATGTGGGCGGGCTTTTTATGTTTGGCGGAGGGGCGGGAGCGGTGATAACAATGCGCCGGGTATGGTCAAAATCCTTGAACATGTGAGTGTGAGCAGTCCACAAGGTACAGATAACCGCGTCATGGTGTGCCATATACATGTGTTGCTGAATGCTATTTAAAATACTATTAAGCACGTCACTATTTACTGCTTGATGCCATTGTTCACAGTCTTTTAGCTCTAGTTTTTTACCGCTGGTTTCCCGCTGTTTCGCGCTGTCTGTATCGGTTAATTTATCCAGTATTGAAGCCCTAAACCCCAGCTTTTCCGCTTCCTCTTTACGGCACTGTTCATACTCAATGGCTGGCAAGGCTGTCAGCCTGTCTATTGCTTCCTGTAGTGTCTCAATAGGCTGGTTTTTACCCTCCTCAAAAGCATTTGCGCTACTCATTAGCCGCCCCTTTTTTTAAGTGCTTTATTTGGTCTAACCTGTAGCGGTCGTTCCAATCATTACCCTGCTCACTGTCGGTAAAAGCTGGCAATGACACCATGCAACCAAGAGCAAGTGCTACTTCTTTGGCTTTGCTTGCACCTATGTTTATTTTATTGTGCTGGTCATTGTCACCAGCAATGGTGAGCTGTTGCATGGGGAATTGTTGCTTGAACCATCTGGCAACATGAATCAGATTGCTGGCAGAAAAAGCACATACCACGGTGGAATATTGACAGTAATGTTCTGCAAGGGTCGCACCTGTAGCGAACCCTTCACATACCACTATGGGCGCGTCTTTTATCTGTTGAATGATATGGCAGCCTCCCGTCATCTTAGAGCCGCTTAGAAAACGTTTTGAACCGTCTGGCATAATAAACTGGATACTTTGCAGGCTATTAGTGAATGGCGGGGATGTACCATATACGGGAATAATTAGCGCGTTGTTATAGCTTAAAACGTCACCATGTAACGCACCGTGGGACTGGATGCACTTTTTAATTAAATAGGGATGGTTAAAGCAGGGGAGGGGGTAGCGTTGTTTATAATGGCTTGCGCTTCACTGCCAGCGCGTATATAGCCTTTTAGCTGGTTGGCTTTCTGTTGCTTTCGTTGTGCCTGTACTTCACGCTTTAACTTGATATATTCCGCTATTGGTAAGCGTTCGCCTGAACGGCTGTAAACGTGTTGTTCAGCGGTAGACCAGTTACCAAAAACTGCACTGCCATTGCTGAATACTATTAACCATGCCGACCTATTAACCTTTGGCTTATCAGGTGCATTAAAGCGTTCAATACGGTTTGTGGTGTAGTTTGCTGGCAGGTCGTAACCTAGACCCGCCATAAACTCATGCAGTGTGGGCGCGGTCATTCTTCACCCCCTTTTAACTGCTCTGCTAATACTTCTTTCTGTAATATTTTGCCTAATTCCTCTGCCAATTCCCCTGAGGTTTCCTGTACTTTATCCAAGTAATCAGAAACGCTAAACAAGCTATGCAAAATACAATCATGGTCTGATAAAAAGCCCTCCTCTTCTAAATCGGCAAGCCCTGAACCATCTGTAATAATCAGATTTAAAACCGCGCTGGCACGTCTTAACTCTATGTTTAGCTTTTCCAATAAAACGTGTTTTTTTAATATTGCCTCATTCATTATTTTGCCTCCTGCTGTATTTCATAGCTGATGGCGCACTGCATGGTGTCTATGAGCAGTGACAACCCCAGCCTTTCCCACTGGTCATGTTCTGAAACCGTGCTGGATAGTTCCTGAATGACTGTTAATAGATAGCTTATGTTACTGAGTGTCTCAGTAGCATTTAAGCCAATAGCAGGATTAAGCAGATTTGCCTTGCTTCGTGCGACTGACTGCAAGGGGGTTAATGGGTTGCTGGTTGTTGCGTTGCCCAGATTATGGGCGGTTTTGTTTTGGGTGTTCATTGTGTGAATCCTCTTTGAATTAGAAGACCACCATTGACAGCGTTCAAACTGAAATAAAGGTGGCAGGGGTAAAACGGGTTGAACGACCGTGCAAAAAGGAACACGGCGGGCATGAAGCCCCCCACTCTACCCCTGCCATAAATCACAGGGATAAAAAAACCTGAACAGAAAGTCAGGTCTGCCCTCTTTGCTTTGAAGCGTTCAAACTCCACCGTTGTTTTTTGCAACGGCACGGATACCATAAACACATAAATGCCAGCGGTCAAGTGTTTTATGGCACTATCGGATTAATACGGACTATAGCGGGGTGTTTTGCTATACTGTTGATGAACCTGTAACCAATGAGCATGACCATGACTAGCGTCACTTTTGATACTTTAGCCTTTACCCAAAAACTGGAAGCACACGGCTTTACCAATGAACAGGCTGTCGCTATGGTGGAGCTACAAAAAGAAACCATGGCAACGGCTATTGATGCCACGCTTGCTACTAAAGGGGATATAAATTCTCTGATTGTTGCCATAAAAGATTCAAGAGCAGAATTTAAAGAAGCGTTGCAGGAAACTAAAGCCGAATTAAAAGCAGATAATGCACGGCTGGATAAACGCCTTACACTGGTGCAATGGGTAGTATTTACCACCTTTGCGCTGGTAGCCTTGCCACATATTCGCGCCGCTTTAGGTTTGTAGCTGGTTTCAGGCTTCATGTGGTTATTGATATTCACAACGTCACCTGCTTTGCTCTGTAGTCTTTAATGATGCTCATTGCATGGTCATACTGCTTTGCTTCCAGTTCGCAGTAACCCGCCTGCACCTTTTGCCCGTCTCTATCTATAAATGGTTTTTTAGTGGTGATTAACTGCCAGCCCTTAGCCATTAAATCTGCCTTTATTTGCCAGTGATTTTCTGCACCTGTAATAATTCGCAGGTCATGCACTGCTGTTTTACCTGTGAGCAATTGCGCTAAAAACCGCGCTTCACGGTTGGTGCTTATATAGGGTTTCTTTTGTACGTGGTCATTCATGGTCTTTCACCTGTAATGGTAAAAAGCCTGAACCTTTAAAGTGGGGAATGGTGTTATAATTACGCTGTCACCGCGTAAACAATAAAGCCGCCCCTACTGCAAGGGAGCGGCTTTATTATTGTGTATTGACTTTTCTGGTAGTGTCTATACGTTGTTTTATCCAGTCTTGAATATCTGAATAATTCCATCCCACTGCTTTACCGCCTAAGCTAAATTGCTGTGGAAAGGTTTTTTTAGTCATGCGGGTATAAATACTTGAACGGCACAAGCCAGTCATTTCTTTAACTGCTGGCAGTCTTAGCACTTTATATGCTGGTTGGATGGGGTTGTTCATCTTTCGCGCTTCCTGTTGTTTGTTGGACGATACAAACAATAGAAGTTATTAACGCGGGAAGCACATAACAAAAACGAGTAAATAAGCTGGTTTTGTTAAAGGGGTCTTTTTCTGGTGGTGTTACTTTCTACAAATTGGGGGTCTTTTTCTGTACCAAAGATAGCATTAGTAATACTTGTTACCTCTTTATGTAAGGGGTCATTAAATGTTGAAGCCATATAATTTGAAAGGATTCTTGCAAAATATACATGGTTAGCATCTTTTTTATTGGGCTGTTTTGCTAAAACAGGTTGCTTGGTTTCCCGTTCTGCTTTGTTTGCAACTTCTTCTAAAATATTCTCAAAAATAGGGGCGGTTAAAAATGAATACATGCGTAAATTCTTAATGCTTAATTGTTTTTCTATATCCTGCTTTCTATCAAGGGGGAAAAAATCAAATGCGGGTGTTCTTTCTAACCAGTGGTTATACTTAATAAGTTTTGATAATTCTCTTGATTTTTTTGCTATTGTATTCAGTTCACTTATTTTTGTTTTACCTGTTCGCCTCATGCTTTGCGGGTAATCACTCGCTTTTTTTATCTCAATAACAAACAAAAAATACTTAAGTTCATCAAATGATTTATTTTCAAAGTGTTGCCATATTTCCCTTATATTTGGGTCATTTTCCCTGATTATTAGCTTTTCCAGTATTTCAATTTCATTTCTGTACTGGTTTCTCAAGCCCTTTTCTGTGGTTAGCATCTTATAAAGTTGCTTTATTTCGGGCGGTGCGTAATCGGACATTATAAATTTTTTATTGTTCATGGCTTGCTGGTAAGATTGAATTATTTTTGTTATTTAGTACACTTATGTGGTGAGTCTCAGACAAGCAGAAAATCGTCGGTCTGCTTTAGTGATTCTGCCCTAGTAGCAGTAACAGCAGTATGTGGGGGTGCATGGCTTTGACCATGATGGCGTCCCACCTGAGGCTCACACCTACCCACCTACTACCTTGATTATGAGCGGTTTTGTTTTGTTGATAGGTAGTATTACATTACCTATAGCATTATCGGTACCGTTTAACTGTTTGCGTTGTCCGTGCCAATTCGTGCCAGCGATAACCCCCGTGTGCTTTTAGCGGTAAAGCCTTCACTCAAAGCCTGTTCTATATGCTCACTCCACCACACCATCATGGTTGTTCTACGTTGCAGGTAATCAGCACGGTTATAAGCGGCTCTGGTTTCGTTTTTGTCGATATGTGCCAGTGCTGATTCAATAATGTCAGCATCAAAGCCCTGATTGTTTAGCGTGGTGCTTGCCAGTGACCGCAAGCCATGTGAAACCAACTCACCCTTAAATCCCATTCGCTTAATTGCCATGTTTACGCTTTGACTATTAGCGTGTTTAGCTTTGTCTCTATCTGATGGAAAAACATAATCACTATTTACGCTTAATGGCTTCATGGTGTCGAGTATGTCCAGCATTTGCGTTGTCAATGGTACTGTATGACCTCTTTTCATCTTCATACGCTCTTTAGAGATGACCCATAAGGCGTTTTTATAATCAATCTCACACCACATTGTGCCAGCGGTTTCTCTTGGTCTAAGCATTGTGTGAAGTTGCCACAATGTAAGCTGTTGTATTGTGGTTCGTATGCTTGCCGTGTATATCGCTCTGAGTAATTGCGGTAATCGTTCGGGCTTGATGGTAAGCATGTTTTTTTTATCGGGCAATGGGAATGCCGATTTAATGCCAGCTAATGGATTATTGTGAATAATGCCTGTATTGGTGGCGAATACCATCACTTCATTAATGCGCTGGCATACCCTACGTACTGTTTCCAGATAGCCGCTTTCTTTTGCTGGTTTAAGCGCGTCAATCACCAGCGGTGCTGTTAGCTTATCTATGGGTATATCGCCTATAGCTGGCAGTATATGAAGCTCAAGGCTTCGTAGAATGTCATTAGCAAAGTTTTTAGTAATACGTGTTTTTTTAACTGATAACCATTGATTCATCACCAGCTTGAAGGTGTCGGGGATTGTTACTGTTGCTTGTTTGGGGTCGATACCCTCAGCAAGCATAGCTCTAGCGTCCTTATGCTTTGTTCTAGCCCTTGCCAGTGTTAAATCTGGATAATTT
>CAYQXD010000117.1:0-10903 GCA_964421315.1 uncultured Thiotrichaceae bacterium
GGTGAATCTGTCTGGCAACAAGTACATGATGAACTATTCGTTTAAGCCTAATCCTATGTAGGGATTAGGGGTTTAACCTGAATGTGACAAAATAAACTTTTAAACGTAATAAGCCGTTCCAGTCATTACTTTAGACATTGCCGCCATTAAAGTTTTAACCGGTGGTGGTAATTCAGCTGCGCCATGTTCAATCGCGGTAGTGGCATGTTTCTGTTCATCAATTTTCATCTGTTCCAGAATGGCGCGACTTTTTAAATCACCACCGGGCAATTTATTGAGGTGTGATTCCAGGTGTTCAACAACCTGATGTTCGGTTTCAGCCAAAAAGCCTAAATTCCATTTGTCGCCAATAGCACCGGCAAAAGCGCCAATAGCAAAAGAGCCGCCATACCACAGTGGGTTAAGCAAACTTGTATGACCGCCGAGTTCGTGGATTCGGTTTTTTGTCCAGTCCAGATGATCATTTTCTTCCAGTGCAGCCTGTTGCAGTTTTTCTTTAATTTTTGGGTTTTTGCAGGTAACGGATTGCCCCTGATATAAAGCCTGTGCTGAAACCTCACCACTGTGGTTTACTCGCATCAGGCCGGTAATGTGTTTTCTATCCTCATCAGAGAACGTTGCATCAGAAATATTTTGTGCCGGATACTCTCGATGGGTAACTATGGGTTGGCCAAAAAGGGTACGTAATGCCGTGTCGGCACTGATGATTAACTGGTCAAAAGGGGAGTAATAGCGCATAGCTATAGTTTGCTGTTTTTGCGCCTTTGGTGCAATACTGTTTTGATAATGAATAATGAATAATGAATAATGAATAATGAATAATGAATAATGAATGGTGAGCGGTGGCACATGATGTGCCGTTAATGAACCAAAGGATGGAATAGTGAATAGTGAATATCAAAAAGATCAACTGTCATCTCGACCGAAGGGAGAGATCTTATACCACTGTAGAACAAGATCTCTCCCTTCGGTCGAGATGACAGTGAAAAGCCGGTAGTAAATTAGGAGAGGATTTATGTCACATTACAAATATCATGTATTTTTTTGTACCAATTCACGCGAATCTGGTGAGCAGTGTTGTGAGCAGTGCAATGCCAGCGAAATTCGTGCCTATGCAAAAGCCAGAATAAAACAGCTGGGTTTATCCGGTGAGGGAAAAGTTCGAATAAATACGGCAGGTTGTCTGGACCGATGTGAACTTGGCCCGGTTATCGTGGTCTATCCTGAAGAGACCTGGTACAGCTATCTTGATCGTGAAGATATTGATGAGATTATTGACAAACATTTGATTGGTGGTGAAATCGTTAAAAGGCTGCTGATTTGATAAAAATGTTTTAGGTTTTAAGTTGAAAAGTTTTAAGTTAAAAGAAAGGCTTGCGATTGGCAGCGGTAAAATTAGATTGATTAAAAAAGGTTTGACATAACCATAAACATATTATAATATTATTATATTGTTTTTGACAATGAAGTGACAATTCATATTTCCTCCATCCTCCCTTTGGTGGTAATTTTCAGCGCGGATTTTTATCCGCGCTTTTTTTTGCCTGTAGAATTGCCTTGCCTATAGAAAAGCGGATTAAAGATGATTATTTTATTAAAATACGGCTAATAGACTTGTCGAACAAGCTAAATCCCTGTAATATTCTGCCTCTTTGTCGGGGGTCGGTGTTTGGCTCCAGGCTTGTCAATATCTTATAGATACACCGGAATACTGATGAAAACCATAAGCGCAAAAGCGGATGATGTAAAACGTGACTGGTTCCTGGTTGATGCTGATGGTAAAACATTGGGTCGATTAGCAACTGAAATTGCACGTCGTCTACGCGGTAAACATAAAACAATTTACACACCACACGTTGATACCGGTGATTATATTGTTGTTATCAATGCAGAAAAAGTACGTGTTAGCGGCAATAAAGCCAAAAACAAAATGTATTATCACCACTCCGGTTATATGGGAGGGCTAAAAGCAACCAGTTTCAGTGATATGATTGAACGCACCCCAGAGCGTGTGATTGAAATAGCAGTAAAAGGTATGTTGCCAAGAAATCCTTTAGGCCGTGAAATGTACCGTAAGCTAAAAGTATATGCTGGCTCACAACATCAGCATGCGGCGCAACAGCCGCAACCGCTGGAAATTAATTAACCGAACACACTAAATCAGATAAAAGCAAGGCAAACCTATGGTAGAACAACATTACGCAACCGGTCGACGCAAAACATCCAGCGCACGAGTTTATTTAAGCACAGGCGCAGGTGATATCGTAGTAAACGGTAAACCCCTGGATGTCTTTTTTGGCCGTAAAACAGCGCAAATGATCGTTCGTCAGCCACTAGAGCTGGTTGATATGAAAAGCAACATTGATATAAAAGTCACCGTAAGCGGTGGTGGCATATCAGGTCAGGCAGGTGCCATTCGTCATGGTATAACACGTGCATTAATTTCTTACGATGAAACCTTACGTAGTCCACTGCGTAAAGCCGGCTTCGTCACCCGCGATGCCCGTGAAGTCGAACGTAAAAAAGTGGGTCTGCGCAAAGCACGCCGCGCCCCTCAGTTCTCGAAACGTTAAACCAGATGCTGGCAAGGCTGCAACGCTTTCGATCAGCATAAATAAAAAAAGCCCCTAACCATGGAGACATGGTCAGGGGCTTTTTTTTGGGTGGTTTTTAAATGTTCTGCTGTAACTGCTCAGTATATTCTGTAAGAAGAATCCAGGGTATTGATTTTTATTGGGGTTTAGTCTGTAGGTGTTTAGTCTTTTAGGGGATGATACAACTTTTTTAAATGTTTAAATAGCTACTGCTACGGACTCTTCGTTTGTACCCCTAAACAGCTACAGACTATTTACCTAATACGCTGAGTAGTTATGTTCTGTTTTTAATTGTTAAGTTCTTTCTGTCAGTCATGTTATCGTGTATATAATAGTGTTGAATACACATGAGGTGCCCAGTGAGAACAAATATAGTTATTGATGATAAATTAATGTCTGATGCCCTAAAGGCTACCGGCTTAAGTACAAAAAGAGAAGCCGTAGAGCTTGGCTTAAAAATGTTGGTGAGGCTTAATAAACAACAGGCAATACGCAAACTTAGGGGAAAGCTTAAGTGGGAAGGGGATTTAGATGAAATGAGAGGGTTGGCAAGCTTGTAAAGTGATAGCAGGATAAAGTAGTATAAAATCATACTTTATGAGGGTTAAAAAATGGCTATGGTGAAAAAGAGTATTACAGTGACTGATCAGCAGGAAAGGTGGATACAGACTCAAATGGCAACCGGCAATTATGGCACTGATAGCGAGCTGATCCGCGAGGCAATACGCGAGAAGCAAAATCGAACTGTTGAGCTTGAAGCGATCCGCGCTGCACTCATAGAGGGAGAAGAGAGTGGTGTTAGTAATCGGACACCAGATGATATTATAAACGCTGTGATTAGGAAACGGCGTGAAAATGGTGCGCTATGAATTAAGCTGGACTGCCGACCAGGATTTTGAAAATATCTTTGATTTTGGCATTGATGCATTCGGATTAGCACAAGCGTTGGCTGGGTTATAAAAAATGGCAAAATGGGTTGAAACAGCGTTTTAGCGAACTGGCAGAGCATCCGAAACAATGCCCAGCCGTTGACCACATCTGTAAGGGCTACCGCCGGTGCGTCTACAACTCACATTCGATTTATTACCGGATTGAACCGGAGAGCGTTTTTATCGTGCGGATTTTAGGTCAGCAAGACCCAGAAAATGCGTTTTGAAATCGACCAGCCTTTGTTTTATTGCGAATTAGACAGTATTCCCTTTGCCTCGCACATTTGAGGTGAAAAACTTTTAGCGTGATTGGTCCATGACAAGATGACGCATGTAAATGTGAATTAATTCGTATTTTTACTTGCATTTTAAATGTATCTGCATATACTGCTCGTACTCTTTATTTGTAGAACATCCGCCTGTAAAAAAGATGGTTGTGAGTGAAGAGTAAATGATGTGATTGCATCAGCTTTTAAAGCCGCTTTTTATGGATGGGGCAAACCGCTTTCGTTGGGGGAAGCGACATGCTTTTAGCAGCATAGCGCAATCACACAAGTAATCATAGCTATGATCATAATAACTTAATAATGCAGGAGTCTTGCATAATGAAAAAATCTATATTAGCAATCGCAGTCGTTGCTGCGTCAGTGGCTGCACCAGCAGTTATGGCCGCGCCGACAGTTTACGGTAATGTTCACTTATCTATCGCTGATTTTGATAGTAAGGATAACCTGGTAATGTCCAGTCATACATCGTCTATTGGTGTAAAAGGTTCTGAAGATCTGGGTGACGGTTTAAAAGCTATTTATAAAGTTGAGTTTCAACTAAATGCAACTGGATCTAGTGGCAATGGTGATGCGCTAACTCAGCGTGATGTATTCGTGGGTGTAAAAGGCGGCATGGGTACGATTAAACTTGGTGCTATTTCTTCTAACTACAAACAAAAAGGCGGCAAGGTTGACTCCTTATACCGTACTCCGGTTGAAGGTCGTGGTTTCCTCGATACACAATCTAGCCTGCACAACGGTCGTGCTATCAACCGTGGTCGTATGACCAACCAGCTACAATATTCTTCACCTAAAATGGGTGGCGTACAGTTAGTAGCCAATACAACATTCTCTAATAGTGATGATGAAACTGTTGGTGTTGGTGTACGTTATAAAACAAAAGACATTCTAGCTTATGCCGACTATATCGATACTCAGCCTCTTACTGGAGGTCCTGGAACGGAAACAGCATTTAAAATTGGTGGCAAATACAGCACTAAAGCATTCCATGTTGCAGGTCAGTACGAAGCTGCAGAAGATGTAACTGGTTTTGATTTCATTCATGTCAATGGTGGTTTTAACATTAACAAGAATAACTCTATTCAGGTTACTGCTGGTACAGCAACACATATCACAACTGGTGCGCGGGATACCACCAGCTTTGCAGTAGCATATGTTCATTCATTGTCTAAAATGACTATGTTATATGCTGCTTATGGTGATAAATCATCAGATACTACAACAAGTGAAGAGAGTGCATTTGCTTTAGGTATTCGCAAAAAATTCTAATCTAAAAAGCCATATTGGCTAGAGATTAGGCGCTTAGCAATAAGCGTATAGTAGTACCAAAAAACGGGATCTTCGGATCCCGTTTTTTTTGCTAAAAAAGTTAGTGTTAATTCTGAGTTCAGTGTCATAAGCTGGCTTTTGTTGTGAAAGAATGTGTAACTTACGCTAGAATCAGGTTATGCCGACAGTTTTAAGAATAGGTCCTTTTCGTTTTTTCTTTTATAGTAATGAAGATGGTGAGCCGGCACATATTCACATTCAAAGGGATAGAATGCTGGCAAAGTTTTGGTTGAAACCGGTAGCACTGGCAAGTTCAACACGATTTTCTCCTAAAGACTTAAGAAAACTTGAGATATTGGTAACGGAGAATAGAAAATTATTACTGGAGGTCTGGAATGAGTACTTTAGCGGTTGAATTGCACCCACAAGCCATTAATATTGAATATACAGACTCAATGTTAATCATAGAATTAGCCGATGGTCGCTCAATTTCAGCACCATTAGTCTGGTTTCCCCTGCTTTCCAAAGCGAGTAAAGAGCAGCTTGAGAACTGGCAGTTATTAGGTGATGGTGAAGGAATTCATTGGCCCGATATTGATGAAGACCTTAGTGTTGCTGGTTTGTTGATTGGCAATCATTAAAATAAAGAGCTCTCTGTCTCAGCTTAGTTGCCGCTCCAATTCCTGCAGTCTTTCAACCGTACCCACATCCGTCCATAAACCATCATAAAGCTGTCCGCTCACCAAATCCTGTTCACATTGCCAGCCATGGATTCCCGCTAAACTCATGCGGGAATGACAGCAAAAGTCTTAACTTACTGGCTTAGGGGGCGACTCCAATTATTTTCGAATCGCATCAATTTGACATGCTCCTGGCTGATCACTATTATTCTTACATTATTCTTACTTTTTGAAGGAGCGTACAGTTATGAATACAACCAGATTATCGAGTAAAGGTCAGGTAATTATTCCAAAATCATTAAGAACCACGCACCACTGGGAAGCGGGGCAAGAGTTTGTTGTTGTTGATTCTGGTGACGGGATTTTACTCAAGCCTAAAACCCCTTTCGAAGAAACAAACATTGGAGATGTCGCATCTTGCCTTAAGTTTCACGAAAAAACAAAGTCATTAGAAGATATGGAGGCTGCTATTTCAAAAGGGGTTAAGGATAAATTCAAATGATTGCGATTGATACTAATATCATTATTCAGTAATTGTCATGTTATACCATAACAGAAACAGCCTTATTTTTTATATGGCTTGGCTAGAAAACCTGCTTGTTGAAAATGCTCATCAAATGAAAAAGAAGTTTGGATTTGATATTCATGCATTAATACAAAGGATGAACAATCGGTAAAGCTCCAGCCTTTATCCGATCTGCTGCGAAACAATTTGATTGCCTCAGCGATATGTGACGGAGTTAGGTAAACTAACTGTATTTGCTGACTAGACTGTAAAACGTCCAGAAAACTGACAGCATACTGGTGGCCTACACGAGATTGCAATAAAGTTACGGTTTCGTCCATAACATAATCGCTGGTTATAAGTGGCAACTTGTTGTTTGTTAAAAACTGTTTTGCAGCCTTATGGTCATGATCTTTTCGTACAATTGATGCGTACCATCCACCGGTATCCACAAAAATACTTCGCACTATTTTATACCATACAGATATTTGTCATGGTGTCTGGCTATTTCAGCATCCTCTCCCTCTGCTATACCTACAATATCCCACAATGAATCGTCCTTTCTGTCGTGCTGGTTGTGCAAAGGTATTCCTTCTTCATTAGCAAGTTGCGATAGAATGAGTTGCATCAGCTTAAACTTATCGGCATGGGGTAGAGATTCAATAATTGGAATTACTTCAGTAATTGTCATGATATACCTCATTTTTTAGTTTTATGCACGGGTATAGTGATACTCATGCCATTTGAATAACAATAGCACAGACTTTTCAGTTTCCCAATGTAAAAAACCAGAAAAGCAAATCGCAGTATTTTTTCTCGTTCCCACGCTCCTGCGTGGGAACGCGTACCGACCAAACAAATCCACCATTTTTGGGGTCAGAGTAAAATTAATCATTCTAAGGCGTGACCCCACATGAGAGTCCCGTGTCATCCCCAGTGCAGTAAATTTGCAGTAGTTTTGCAGTAAGTTTATAATGGGGTTATGCTTACTATGGAGGTATAAATTATGCCCAGGTTAACAGTTGATTTATCGAAAGAAATTGATGCCCATCTTACTGAAATAGCGAATAAAAAAGGTATCAGTAAAGCACAGGCCATGCGCAAAGCTTTTGCTTTACTTGTTGTCGCAGAGCAAGAGAGTGCTAAGGGCAATTCTCTTGGTATTGTCAGAGAAGATCCTGATGGTCATAAACTTCAAGCAATTGGTCGTGTGGTTGGTGTCTGATGGGTGGTGAAGACAATGGAAATGTCGATCTTGACTCTGTTTTCTCAAGTGACAATCAGGTTACTATAGGTGAAAATGACAGGCTCAAATTTGCGAAGCAGGTGCTTTTTTGGTTAGGTCTTATTTGTATAGGGGTTTTTATTGCTTATGGAATGTATCCCGACAATAAAGCGTTATCATCAATATTCGAACTCATTAAAATAGGAGCCTTACCTTTAATCACGCTGGTAGTTTCTTTTTATTTTGCAAAGCCCAATAATTAAAGTTCAGTATTTTTCAGGTTAGCTGTCGCTCCAATTCCCGCAATCTCTCAACCGTACCAACATCTGTCCATAAACCATCGTAAAGCTGCCCGCTCACCAAATTCTGTTCACACTTTTTTCTAATGATGGGTGCAAGCGGTGCGACTGTCTGCTGTTGTTCGGTAGATTGTTCTTCAGCAAAAAAATCAGCACGATAAAGCCCAATGCCGCTAAAGGTGTACAGGGTTTCGCCGGTGGCTTTAGCTATGTTCTTAATTTGACCATCCTGCAATGCAAAATCGCCTTTTGTGTTATGTTCAGGGTTTTTTACCAGTACTAAATGTGATTGCATGTTTTTATTTAATGTTGGCAGTGTTGAAAAATCAAAATCACACCAGATGTCACCATTAACAACAAGAAACGGTTCGTTACCTAATAACGGTAGTACATTAATAATGCCACCTGCGGTTTCCAGTGCTTTGGCTTCGTCCGAGTAGTGAATGGTAAGCCCATAGTTTGAACCATCACCAAGTTCTGCGTGAATTTTATCTGCCAGCCAAGCGGTGTTTATGACGATATCTTTAAATCCTGCGTTGGCAAGATTATTTAAATGATATTCAATTAAGGGTTTTCCGCCGACTTTGATTAACGGTTTTGGTATTGTGTCTGTTAACGGCTTCAAACGCTCACCGCGACCGGCAGCAAGTATCATGGCTTTCATGTCTTAATGCCAGTATCTGTATACACCATCGTTTCTTCAAGCAGTTGTTTTAATGGTTGAAGTTCTTTGTACCTCTCGCAGGTATCCATAATATATTTTAAGGTTAAGGGCAGGTCATTGAGATATTGTGCCTTACCATCACGGTAATTTAACCGCGAAAAAATACCTAAAACTTTTAGGTGTCGCTGTATCCCCATTAAATCGAACCACCGATAAAGGGTTTGTTTTTCTATAAAGTTCGTTGGTGTTATCAAAGGTGTTAAGCGAGCCAGGTATAAATCTAACCAGTGTTCTACTTTATCGGATGGCCATTCGATATAACAATCTTTAAAAAGTGAGACCAGATCATAGCTTATAGGGCCAATAACAGCGTCCTGGTAATCAATGACTCCTGGATTATTATTATCGGTAATCATCAGGTTTCGAGAGTGATAATCACGGTGCACAAATACCTGTGGTTGTTCCGTTGCGTTATTTATTAATAATTCAAAAATGGAAGCTAGTGAAAATTTTTGCCTGGAATTTAATTGAATATCCAGGTGTTTGTTTAAATACCACGTCTCAAATAAATCTAATTCAGTTTGCAGCAAGTTTTTGTCATAAGCAGGCAATGTTGCGTCAATGTTCTGCATTTTAATTAAGGCATCAATAGCGTCACTATAGAGTGCATCTGCTGTTTCGTTATTTAATTTTTCCAGATAGGGCGTGCAGCCTAAATCATCTAGTAACAAAAAACCCTGTTGTGTATCCATGGAAATAATATTCGGTGCGTTAACACCCACATTACGTATCAAATCGGTGACCTGAATAAAAGGGCTGCAGTCTTCTTTATCGGGTGGGGCATCCATCACCACATAGGTTTTATGGTTCTGAGTATTAGTGACCCGAAAATAGTGCCTGAAACTGGCATCGGCTGAAGCTGGCTGTAAATTGGTATAGGTGTTTTCAGAAAGGTTTTCCAGCCATTGTTGAAGTTGAGATAAACGTTGCACGCAGTATTCCTGTTGTTATTGTTATAATATTTATATTGTAACCTATGAACGAATTAGTATGAAAATATGGGTGGACGCAGATGCCTGTCCTGTGGTGATAAAAGAAATATTGTTCAGAGCAGCGGTTCGTACCGGGGTGCCGTTGACACTGGTTGCTACTCCGTCCTTTGGTTCGTAAACGGTACATCCATGTACCACTACTCAGCCGATAAATATCCCCCGGTCTCATTTGATTAATTTTGTCCAGGTAAGGCAGGAATTTGATGTTGCTGATAATGAAATCGTTAAACGGATTAAAACGAACGATCTGGTTATTACCAGTGATATTCCATTGGCGGCAGATGTTATTGAAAAAAAAGGGCTTGCGCTTAGTCCGCGAGGTGAGCTTTATACCACGGATAACATTAAAGCACGTCTTAGTATGAAAGATTTTATGGAGACTTTGCGAGCCAGTGGGGTTGATACAGGCGGGCCTGCCGTATTAAATCAGAGTGACCGAAAAACTTTTGCAAATCAATTAGATAAAATATTAACGGCGTATAAAAAAAGGGCTGATGCATTGGAGCTTGCTACGCTGCAATAGTGCCGAATAGCAATGCTATGGTTAATGTTTCAGTTGCTACTTATAAAGCGTTGCATAAGTATTCGCAGTGTGTACTTTTGAAACACGCCGTATACGCCCCACATGGATGTGGGTAGTGCGGAAAATGCAGGAGCAATTTTCAGCTATCCCTATAGGCTTGACGGTAGCATCCATGCTACCGACAGTTTAAAAAACACACACTGCGAATACTTATGCAATGATTAATATGTATATGGATAAAAGGGAATACCCGTTGACTATAAAGGGAAACTGTATATAATTCAATTAGCTTGAAAGTACGACTTATATTTATGTAATACCATTTCGATGTTTTGCTATAGATTTATCTTTAGTGCACCGTCCTGTTTTTAATAAGTAATAGCAAGCTTCTAGCCAAACAGCCCCGAACACCAAACAGCCTCAAACAACCCGGGTAAAGGGCTTTAATTACTCATTAATAAATAGGAAAATACACTATGTCTACAACTACAGGAACTGTTAAATGGTTCAACGAATCTAAAGGTTTTGGTTTTATCGAACAAGAATCTGGTCCAGACGTTTTCGCACACTTTAGTGCCATCTCAGGTTCAGGTTTCAAAACACTGACTGAAGGTCAAAAAGTTGAGTTCACTATCACACAGGGTCAGAAAGGTCCTCAGGCTGAGAACATCGTAGCAATTTAATTTAAGTAACTACCCATCTCACCCCTAAAATCCGTCATTTCAGCGTTAAAAAATGGTCACTTACGCTTGTAAGCTCACATTTTTTGTCTTGAACTAACGGATTTTAGGGGCAATCTGAGCAGTTACTAAATTTAATTTGTTATAGCGCCTGCATTGTTACAATGCAGGTCGACCTGATATGCCGAGATTCTTT
>CAYQXD010000118.1:0-10836 GCA_964421315.1 uncultured Thiotrichaceae bacterium
TAACCATCCACGACAACATAATGGCACAAGCATCCAGCACACTCGACTTACCAGCACCATTGACACCAACAAATACATTTAATCGCTCGTGCAGTTCCATAGGAAGTCGCTGTGCCCCTCGAAAATGCTCTAATTCTAATTTTGTAATATTCATTACTAACTACCCTTTACCCGAAAGTCCGGTTATTTTCTTTAATGCATTGCCAAATTTATTGTAATTTACTTTAACACCATCATCGAGATCTATTTCTACCTGCTCGGTGGCGAGTGGGTATAACATTTCGCGTTCGTAGTCTTCCATTTCCACTATCATCTTATTCAGCTTTTCGATTTCTTTTAATGCTTTTGTTTTTTCACTCTGCGATGCACTGGCACTGATGCTTACGGCTTCAAGATGTTGTTTGCGTGCGCTTAGTTTGGTGTTGAATTCACGCAGGTAGTCGTTGAGTACCACGCTGACGGTATCCGGGCGATAGCGATGCATGTAGATTAGTGCGTTGAAGCTACCTTTGGGTGATGAGAACAGCCAGTAGATGGGGCGTTTTTTGTAGCGTTTTACATGGTCGTTGTAAAAGTCTTTGAGGAAATATTTGCGGAGATCTTTACCGATGGCCTGCTCGATAAATTTCAGGTTTTCGGTGTACTCCTGCTCGCCGAAGGTTATACGCAGGAATTTGAAAAAGCGTTCGGTGATGTCGTCGCTGAACCAGTCGCCGTCTAGCATGGGGATAACGTTGTCGTCGTCTGCGTGGAAAGATGGTTCGGAAATCTGTTTTAGATAGTCATCGATAGTCTCGCCCTGATTGGCAAGAATCAACCCGGGCTTCTCCAAGGCATAACGGCCAAACATGCAACCTACCGCGTAGGAGATAAGCTCTTTCATGGTGTCTGCTAATAGCAGCGTTTCCAGTTGCTCATCGCTTTTGTTACCTTTATAGCGGTAATGCGGGTTGCAGGTTAGGGTGATTTCTTTTAGTGGGACTTCTGGGGTTAGTTCGTCTTGTAAGCCATAGGCTTCGATGAAGATTTGGTTGTTTTGTTGTTCCAACTGTTGCATTTCGCTAGTCATGGATTGCCAGTGTTGATGCAGACGTTGGTAATGGTCAATGAGTTTCAGTGTTTTTGAGTTTTCTGGTTGCCATGCTCCTGCGTTGTCATCCATACCGTGGTTTTGATTGAGTTCGGTATGCATTCCCACTTCGGTGCGCGGGAATGAGAGTACCGCGTTATCGTTGGCATTGTTTGAGTTTGGTATGCATTCCCACGCAGGAGCGTGGGAACGAGAGACTTCGGCGCGCGGGAATGAGAGTAGTGGTAGGCTGGTGAAGTCCCAGGAGGTTTCGTAGGAGTTCCAGTCAATTATAGAACTATCTATTGTTCGCTCTGCCAGACTGTTAATTCTCTTATTTTCAACTGGTGCAATAGGTAATCTACCAAGAGGACCTTCATGGTAATCTAGTGTTGGCGAAATAAATGTCAGAAGATAATTAAGTACTTTTGAACACCCCAAAGCTGTTAAGAATTTCGATGCACTCAAAGAACCAGGAAAACACATCGCTCCCTTTGTTTCAAACACATATCCTGATGGTGTAAATCTCATTGAAAAATGTGATGATGATATTGTCGACCATGTGGCGCCCACCTTGAAGTATTTATCCCTATTGATGACCCTGCCATTCGACTTAACTCTCACATTTGGTGTGTTATCGATATAGTCGCATATAGCTTTTCCATCATTTTCGTAATTCACCACTATATTATTGTTTCCATACCATTTCCTAAATGACCCGCCTTTGTTACATGCAAACCATTTCCCTTCTTCTCTAGTTGTCGAGTCTACTGCTTTTGGTTTAATAAACTTATCATTAGAGCACTCATGCCACTGTCGTAAAAAAAGGTCATTGTTTGTTGTTGCCATTCCTTGTGACGGCACTGCAAATGATTTAAGGCTTTTATAACGCTCAAAAGCCATAAGCACACCATGTGGTGCCCAATAAGCAACAGGACTCCCAGGTATCTTCTTAAAATCCTCAGCAGATGCCCGAAAGAAATAATCCTCTGGTTTTTTTTCGTGTTTTTCGTGGTTCATTTTCTTGTCTCTTTCAGCACCAAGCGATACCGCTGCAACCGACTATTAGGTTTATCCGGTAAAGTCATCTCAATCAACCCTGCATCCAATGCAGGATGAAGATAATTCTCCCGAAAGGTTTGCCGGTGCTTCAAACCAAGCAAATCACGCAATTCGCCCGCCGATTTTTCACCATGTTGCAGACAGTAAAGCAATTGTCTGATTTTCTCGTCTGACTGGGTCGGTAACTGGGTCGGTGACTGGGTCGGTGACTCCACCCCTGACTCACCCCCTATTTGTATTTCAAGTTTTTCTGCCAGATAAACAGTAAACCGTACCCGCATGCCAACTTCTTCGATTTTTGGCTCGGGTAAACCCAGTTCGGTCGCTTCTGAAAAGATACGTCGTACACCGGTACCCCATTGTTCGATCAGGTTGATTTCACGGAATACGCGGGCGATAACATGGTTGCGGATACGTGAGGTACCCTGTTTCATCTCTTCAATGGTGAGACCGGGCAATAGAATACCCAGGCTTTCCACTTCGATACGATCATCGAGAAAGGTGATGCGAATCGGGGCACCGCGTTGCGAGTAGTCGCTATGGACGATGGCATTGATTACCACTTCGCGCAAGATGCCTAGCGGGATGCTCCAGACATCCTTGCGGCGGACTTGTGATAAATCTGCTCCGCGATAGGCGTGTTTCTTCAGGAATAACATGACCTCATCGACCGCTTGCGGGAGTGGAACATCAATTTCGATATGGTCGAAAATATCGAGCTTTTCGGTGCCAAAAAAACGACCGCATTGAATCCAGGCATCGGAGAAGTGTTGGGTTCGTTGCCTGCCAAACAGCAGAATACCGCCCTTGGTAGGCACCTGTTTATTCTGGTGCTGAGTGAGCATCTTCAGTGTTAAAAGGTTTTGCACATCTAATTGCCGATGCTCACCAAAAGCCTGTTGTGCTGCTTTACTATCCAGATCATCGATGGATAATGTCGGCATCGGCATTTCATCAAAGGCGGTACCTTCAACCGTACGGCGTAATTCGCTAACCAGTGCCTGGTCGGCCTGACGATTACTGGAACCCAGGCGGACATAAACACCCTGCTCTATGCCTTCTTTATTCAAGTAATGCGGGCGCGAGTTACTGAGAAAGACTTCGACTACCAGCAGGGTTTTATTATCTACCGTTATCAATTCAATATTTGGTACCAGACGGGGTGTGACTGAATCGGCAATTAAGCTGCTGAGTCGTTCTTCTTCGTCTAGCGGGTTTTCAACACCGATAGTTTGTTTATCATCGCTGATACCGATGACCAGACGACCACCCGCGGTATTGGCGAAGGCAATCAGCGTTTTCAGGATGGGTTTGGGTGAGGAGAAGTCACGCTTGAACTCAAGGGTTTTGCTTTCTGGGCTATTAAGTATTTTGTGAAAAGACATGTTTTATTTTCCTGCCTTTTTTGTTGCTTTATTACGCTCATTTTCAGGTGGAAAAGCAATCGGCTTGTTACTTTCTCCAATATCTTGATATTCAACATAACAAAATGCTCCTCGATAATCTGGCATAAATCTTTTTCGCCAAACTGTTGCTGCAGTACCAAAGGCAATTCCCATAACCATGTTAGCCATATGTGCCATACATTCAATAGTTACTTCATCTAATAGCTTGTTACGTAATTTTTCATAAGAAGATAGAAACATCCAGCTCTGCATAGTAACCATTGCAGAAAAACCATCATTCAATGTTAAATCAAACCCTCGTTCAATAAACATTGCAAACAGATCAGGTTTACTATTTGGATAGTTATCTTTAGCCCACTTACCCAATCGCCCATTCATTCCCTTTCCACCCATATATGGCGGATTAGCAATCACCACATGGTACTTCGGGCTAAGGTAGTCAGTCAGCTTGAGTACCTGCAACACCTTATTGTGTGTTTCGCTCAGAAAAAGTTGCCCTGAGACATCTTTCGCTTGCAGGGTTTGCATTATCTCTGTGACATCTGATAGTTCGGGGCGTATGAGTGATCCAAAATTATCGGCTTCTTCAAACTGACGCAGAGTGGTTTGCAGTGGTGCTGTAAACAGGTCGCGTCCGATGAATGCCATATACTCATCCAGCTCATTGTCTTCGAACTGAATATTTTCCAATACGCAAATATTAGGTTGTATCTTCTTAGCTAAAAACCGTCGCTGTTTCGCCCTCGCCTTCATGGTTAAAGCAAAGGCTGCCAGCTCCCCGGCACGTTCATCGATCTCTATGCCAAACAGATTTAGAGTAAGAATTTTTTCAGGAATATCCGCAGGCTGGTAACCTTCTTCTTCATAGATGGCATAAAGCAGATCGAAGGCATAAGTGAGCATGTGACCTGAGCCACACGCAGGGTCGCATATCTTGATTTCTTCTGGACTTTGAACCACTAAAAATTCTTTTGAACCACGAAAATCACGAAAACTATTTTCTTGTTTATCGTTCGTGTCTTTCGTGTTTTTCGTGGTTATATCATCTTGTGGTGGTATGTAATAATCCATCTGCTCTAATAGTTTTGAGTCGGGATGATTCAGCATCCACAGGCGACCGAGGGAATTTTCTACCAGATAACGCACGATCCAGTGCGGGGTGAACAGCTGGGTGGCGGCCGGGATATTCTCTGGCGTGATTTTTTTGTTTTTCTTCAGACCATCAAAAACTTCATCTTTTTTCTCGGAGATATAAAATTGATAAAGCCAGCCGATTACCTCAACATCCTGACAAATATCCGGTGTCATTGCTTCGCGGGTATAGGCGAGAATGGCGTTTCCTGAGAGCAGATCATCTGGCATCAGTAGTTCAGTGTAATCAGCTATGCGTTCGAACATAAAAGGCATTGATGAATACCAGTAATTACACACTGCAACAATCAAGAGTCTATAGGCTTCTGCCTGCGGGTCATAACTTGCGGCAGAACCATCCAGTAAGGAAAAAATTTGCAGTCGCGTTTCCTCGGGCACTATTTTTTCATCGATGTGCCCCATCTTGGCTTCAGCCAAAACTTCGGGTTGAGACTGACCTTCTACTGGTGAAACCACAGCTATACGAGTGTATCGATTTACATCCATGAAGCGCAAGGCACAGAAGCGATTGAACCAGATGTAGGCAATCTTTTCGATTACCTGATTCTTGTCGTGAGTCTTAATCTCTTCTTCAAGCTTTTTAACTGCATTTGCATTTACACGTCTGGCAATACTATCCTCAGCCAGCACCAGCTTGAGCTTGTTTGCTGTCTGCTCGATCAGGCTGCGACGAGCGTGTTGGGCGAATTTTTTTAGTTTTGCAGTTTCCATCCGCTTAGATTCCCAGTGAAGCCAACTGATGAAATTGAAGATAATTTGGCCAATCGACTTTCATTGCGTTTTCAGGGGAATCATGTTTTGGAGCAGTCTTGCTTATACGTGTCTTTCTTTTGGCAATATTTGTATGACCAATACTGATAAAACGATCCTGATAATCAGCAAGGAAATCTCTTTTATTCCAAAAAGACTTACCTATTTCCTGGCAGTATCTGACAAAACATCGCGCGCCAATTAGTTGCTTAACAACTTTCTTGCGGTCACCCCTGGTACGTTTTATTTCAATATACAAAATACATTTCTTTTGTGCGCTGATTATTACGTAATCTGCTCTCTTGCATTCACCATTATTTCCATTAAAAATATTATCTGGTGAATGAAAGTTATCTACTTTAATTACTATCGCATCAGTTGGCAGATTTTTAATTGTTACACTGGAGTCAGGGGCTTGCGGCTCCAGAAGTCTAACGTTCAATTTATTATATTCAACTTCGGTCGGTGCAAGAGCTGTAGCCTTAATCATCTGAGAAAGAATATCCATATCTTCCATTATTCATTGCCTCCCCATACAATTTCATCCTGAATTCTATTCATGTCTTCAATCGTTTTATCAAAACTTTTGGCCTCAATTCCCAATTTGCTGTCAATGTCTGCTGGAACAAGGGTTAGGCATTTAGTTTTTCGTTGCGCTCCATCTAATTTAATGAGTGCTTCTTCGGCAATATATACACGTATTTTTTCAGCATTGAGAAGCTCGTGTACTCCATATCTCTCTCGCTCAGCTAATTCCCGCAGATGTTCCCCTTCTTGATTAAGCATAATCAGCGTGTTTAGCTCTTTAATGATGTAATCACTATGCGTTGTTATAAACACCTTAATGCCAATATTGACCAATCTTGCAAATAAACGCGCAACGCGTCTTTGGTTATCAGGATGTAAATTTAGTTCTGGCTCATCGATCATCAACAAGTCACCAGGCTGGGCAATATGCCTGAGATAGAAACCTATATCCAATAATGAGCGAACTGCACTTGAGCTTTCTACCAGAGATAGTTTTATTCTTTTATTTGATGATGGTAAGTACTGTATTTCTCCATCTTTGGAAACTTTATATTCACCGCCAATGATGTCGTGGAATGTTTCCAGTAGATCAGGGTGTTGTTTAAGAATAAAGCTCTCTTTATGAGTAATATTGGGTAACTCACGAATGAAATCGACATTTTTTCTAACAGCTATAGGGTATTCACCACTGAATTTTCCTAATAATTGAACAGGGTTAAGTTTGGTGCTTTTGTCCCCCAGCATTTCAACTAGCCTGTTCCTGGTGAAATCAAGCTCCTTTTGAAATATAGCTGCCCCTGTCCTTTCAGCACTTGCTAAAAACGGTTTAGGTATCAAACTTCCCATTAAAATATTTCCAATGCCACCTCTAATCATTTGCTCTATAAGGTGTTTAGAAGGGAGTTCGTCACTTGATTTTTCAACAATAAGACTTATTTCAAGGCTATTGTCATGCTGTGACGACTGTATACGTAGCATACTTCTGTCTGCTGTTCCAAACATTAGATCAACATCATTTGATATATCTAATGCATCACAATCCATACTAAAAGTTAATAATGAATCACTAAAATGCTGTTCTGTACCGGCAAAAATCCTGTATAGAATTCTTGAATATTTTTTGGCACTTTCTTTTAAATATTTATTAAGATCATTTATATAAGGCTGCAATGGAATTTTTATCGTGCCTTGGGCAAACAATAGGTCTATTTCATTAGCAGGAACAGGAAATTCGGCGTTAGTACGCAAGTAATCCAGAAAAGCAAATGTTGCATGTGTTGCATAAGTTTTCCCGGTATTATTGCGACCGCAAATAATTGTAAGGTCACCTATATCAAATTCTGCTTGTTTAATGCCGCCAAGATTTTTTATTTTAATTTTCATCTAACTATTCCTATATTTGGATGCGTTTTCCACTTTTCGTCACTGCTAATAAAGCCTCGCGTAGTTTTTCCACATATTGATCAATATCTGCTTCATCTTCAAGCCATGCTTTGTCAAATTCCACGATAATTTTTCTGTTGGGTATGTACTCAATTTCCTGTTCAGCCACATAACTTGTTTGACCACTTGTATCGTCAGCTGATTTATCACCCTCGTTCGATTTTCCCGGCTTAGCTCCTTTTGGCTTTGCCATCTCAACCATTTTTTTCAATAGCTTTTGATAGCCTGCTTCTTCAAAGAAACGGATTGAATCATTAATAACGGCAATAAGATGTTGTTGATTGATACGATCTTTTAATTTACTAAATGGTGCATCCAGCTGCCTGATTTGTTCTGCTACCAGTGTTTTGTACTCATTCATGCTCTGCATTCTTGATTGCATTGCATCAAGCTTTGTTATTGTTTCCGTGCGAATTTCCTGTATTTTTTTATTAATTGTTATTTTAAGTTCATCAACCTGTGTTTTCAGGTTTTGGATTTTATTTCCTTTGTAACAGGAAGGATCAGCTAATACAGACTTAATCAGGCTGATGCTGTCGTTATCGTTTTCATTTATATATGCAAAGTTGGCATCTTGTGACTGTATAAACACTTTGCTGCTTGCATATATTTCTCTCTGGAATCCGCTCATGAATTTTCTAATCGGATCAATAATGTTTTCTTTTAAATCAAGCAGTCCATCCTCATTAATTGATAGCTCTGTTAAATACCATGTATAAGGCTTGCCGTTTACAGACTCTAACTGTTCGACAACCGGTACCAGTGAATTAAGAAACGGGTACTGCGAAGATTGAACAACAAGAAGGTTTAGTTCATCGATTAATTTCTGAAATGCCAGCCCGGTATCTTTACCAAGTACCTTTGCTTCACTTGATTGTGGTGGCGAATCGAAGAAATCTTCATAAAATTCTTTAAGGTTACGAACCTGCGAGGCAGAAAAGTCGATTTGTGGATCTAAAACAACATTTGCATGTTCACGGCTGTTGAGTAACGCTTTTTCTAATTTATCGTCTTCAAGGCTGCTGTTGTCAAAAGAGTTGCCATCTTTACGTACTTCTATCTTGCCTCGGGCGCACAACATGGCCAGGGTAGAAAGTATTGCTGCGTAATACCAGCCATAAGGTTTTCGCTCAAATTTTTCGACCAGATTTTTCAGGGTTGTTCTCACACCGCCCCGCTTATTGCTCTGTACAAACGAAAGCAGCTCTTGTTCAGACTCTGCCATTGCAGTTGCATCATTGCCAAGTAATCCTCCCTGTGAATTATTCAGGTAATTGGATACATCATTCTCGGTGTAGGTCACACCTCTGAGCATGTTCAGATTAGGATAGGTTCTTTGTATCAGCTCATGGAAGCCTTTTATTATTCTTGTAGCCCCATCTTCACCACCTATTTCCACATCACCACCTTGAACCAACATATCTGCTTTCCCTAGCAAACTCTTGATGCTCTGCAAGATGACAGAGTATCGCTCACGATTCTGGAAACCTTTATTCTCCAGAATGCCTTTCACTGTATCCAGTTGGGCTGTTGAAATATTCTGACGTATGTATTTTTCTGTTTGTTTATACATTGTTATGTCGCGCATGAGTCGATCATCGGGTGGCATAATCACCATTAACTCTGCTCTCGCCATTGATAACCCACGCAATACATCAATGCTCTCTGCGTTTTCATAAAAAGGGGTTATAACATTGATTGATAGTTCTCGCTCTCTGCCATGCAAACGATCATCCAGCTTTCTAGTATAAAAGTAATTCTGGCCATTATCTTCATAGCGGATCTTCGGGGTCTTTATTATGTGATCAAAGACAAGCTTTACTAATTCGTCAGCTACTTCTGTGGTTTCAATCTCGGTATTTTTAATCTCCTCTTCGACATCTTTTTCTTCATCGGTAAGGTATTCGTATTCCTCACCGTTTCGCTGAATGTAAGTCTGTTGTTCAAGAAGGTTAAGCGCCCCTTCTACTCTGTTACGTAATGCTGGTATATCCTGATTAAAATCATCCAGCATCAACACACATAAATTACGCTGCGTTGATTTAAATTCTTTTACATATTTGATGAGAAACAGTGCTTTTAGGATTCGGATAGCGAAGGGATTATCCAGGTTATTATTAGCCTGAATGATGGCTTTTTGAATCTGAGATTTGAGTGCTGTACTTATACCCTCAAACATCAGGTCAAAAGTGGCAAGCTGGCCTACCTTATGATCGGCTATATGTATTGCAACTTGCTGAAACACGCCAAGCATGGAACGTTCACCTACGGAGCTGTGTTTACCTTCAAACGCACTGTGCATGGAAAGGTTTTGTATTGCAGACTGAAAAAGAGAAAACTGATAAGGGATAAAGGGATAGCCATGTATAAAGTCTTCTCTGTCCTGAAAGTTTCTATAAGTCTGCGAACCATCTGCAAAATCAAACAGGGTTTTAAAGTTATTTGACTGTTGGTGATAGAGCTTTGTCAGCTGTGTAATGCCCGTCTCGTTTTTCGATAATAGACGTTTCTTAATAACTTCCGCCACATCCTGACTGGTGAGTTTCATGCGATTAGCAAAGCGTGCCTGAATTTTTGTAAAGTCATTGCCTTGTTGCTTGTCCATCTCGCCGACAACAGAGTTCATATCTTCCTGTGCGGTTACTATGATCCATGCTCTGCCTTTACACTTTGTTGCCAGGCTTTCTGCTATGGTTTGCAGATTGGTCATTAACTTCACATTCCCTGCGATATATTGACCAACTTCATCAACGAAGAAATTGAGGTGGAAATCTTTACCCTGTTTGTCGATGTAGATACAGACCTGCGTTGCAAAGTCTTCTATCGACAGGCGGTAATCACTTCGATATTTATCCAGGATATTACTAACAGACTGACTGGTTACCTGGTTGTATGCTTCATCAATATCCGACATCATTCGTTTAGTACGTTGCCTTGCCCACTCCCAGTCTTTTGATGAAACTTCTTTAAACTTTATTTTGAAATTATCAAACAACCCGTCTGTATCGAGATCACGTTCAAACTCAGCAATGTAGGATTGTTTTCCGTAATAGCCGCACTCTTCATCAAATACTTTTACAAAAACGGACAATAAGGCATCAATCTGAGTTTTACTGATTACATCGGCTTTTTGGTCGATATTAAACAGGATACTTCTAGATGGAATAGAAACGGCTTTTTTCAGGTCACCCAGCCGGATCTCATCATCCTTAAAGGCCGGTTTAGACAAAAAGAAATCTAATGCACTTTCACCTTCAACTGTACGATTTTCTAATACTAGTGCCAGCATTTTTAAAAGATGCGATTTGCCGGAACCGAAAAAGCCAGAGATCCAGACGCCATTGGCACCTTCGTAATTGTTGTATGCATCGAGAAAGGCATCAAGACGTTTGGCTACTTCATTGGTAATAACATATTCATCAAGTT
>CAYQXD010000119.1:0-10735 GCA_964421315.1 uncultured Thiotrichaceae bacterium
TCCATCCTTAGGTCCGTTAACGGCACATCCTTGTGCCACTACTGATGACTCCCGTGGTAACTCCACCATTTCCACCAAATTACCATCATTGGACTTGCCACCAATCACCAGACCGGCATCAGTTAACACCTGTAAATAATGATTGTTAAACTCATAACGATGGCGATGACGCTCGACAATAGACTCTGCACCATAGGCAGAACGTGCCAGTGTATTTTCCTGCAGCAAACAGGTTTGACCACCTAAACGCATAGTGCCACCCATATCAGAATCAACATTTCGTTTTTCAATGCGACCGTTTTCATCCTGCCACTCAGTAATTAATGCGATAACAGGGTGTGTACTTTCGGTATTAAACTCACTGCTGTGTGCATCTGTTAAACCAGCAACATTACGAGCAAACTCAATGACTGCCAACTGCATACCCAGACAAATACCCAGATAGGGAATCTTGTTTTCACGCGCATATTTAATGGCGGCAATTTTGCCTTCGATGCCACGGTCACCAAAACCACCTGGCACCAGAATAGCATCCAGATTTTCCAGTGCCGTCATGTTGCCAGACTCAAGCACCACAGAATCAATATAACGAATATTGATATGCGCATTATTATGCACACCTGCGTGTGATAAAGATTCATTCAGTGACTTATAGGACTCGGTCAGATCAATATATTTACCCACCATGCCGATGGTCACTTCATGCGCCGGATTTGACATCACATCGACCACTTTTTGCCAGTCAGACAAATCGGTGGGCTTAATATTATGATGCACATCAAGATGCATATGTTCAACGATGATGTCATCGACACCATGATCATGCATCCATTGCGGAATTTTATAAATATTATCTAAATCGATTGCCGAGATAACGGCTTTAGCCGGCACATTAGTAAACAAAGCGATTTTGCTGCGCTGTTCTTCAGTTAGTAGTCGCTCAGAACGGCAAAGTAATAGATCAGGTTGAATGCCAATGGAGCGTAATTCTTTTACAGAGTGTTGTGTGGGTTTGGTTTTAACTTCACCGGCCGTTTTAATATAGGGCACCAGTGTCAGGTGCATAAACATGGCGTGCTTTCTGCCCAGCTCGACACCCATCTGACGAATCGCCTCCATAAATGGCAATGACTCGATATCACCGACAGTGCCACCAATTTCGACCATGACAATATCAGCATCATTCGCGCCGGCTTTAATGCGCGATTTGATTTCGTCAGTAATGTGCGGAATAACCTGAACGGTAGCACCCAGGTATTCACCACGACGTTCTTTGCGAATAACGCTTTCGTAAACCTTGCCGGTAGTAAAATTACTGGACTTACCCGTGCGTGTATTAACGAAACGTTCATAGTGACCTAAATCCAGATCGGTCTCAGCGCCGTCTTCTGTAACAAACACTTCACCATGCTGAAAGGGACTCATGGTTCCCGGATCTACATTGATATAAGGATCGAGTTTCATCATCTGAACCTTCAGACCACGGCTTTCTAAAATAGCTCCAACCGCAGCGGAAGCAAGACCTTTACCCAATGAAGAAACAACACCACCGGTAACAAAAATATATCTGGTCATGGAAAACTTAGCCCTGGTTGTAAGAAAATAGAAATGGTTGATCCATGATTATAATCTATGATTACAAAAGCATGGGTTTTAGAATGAAGAAAGTGGCATAGCTCGAACCAAAGCCAGAAAATAGTTTCCGTGGATTCATGAGCACACTCGCCTGCATCTGCACGGGGTGACATTCTACCAAAATCCAACAATAGCAACAACGAAAACGCAGTTTTTCTATATAATTCTATAATAAAGAGCTTTGCACAAAACACCTTTATCCGTTATTGTCATCTCGACCAGAGGGAGAGATCTTATACTATCACGGTATAAGATCTCTCCCTCTGGTCGAGATGACAGTGGTATTGAACTTTTACCCTATCCATCCTTTGGTTCGTGAACGCCACATCCTTGTGGCACTACTCGTGCAAAGTTCTCAAATATAAACACAACCGCAACCATGTCGTTAGCAGAACAATACAAAAAAGCATTACAGCAGCCCGATATGGTTCATGATGCCGCGCAGCAACAGGCCATTGTGAAGCTGGAATCCCTTAGCAAGGCATTAACTAGAGGTAAAAAAAACACGCTACTGGATGCTATAAAAAATATTTCGCCTTTTAAAAGACACCAGCCAAAACCTGTTCAGGGATTATATTTCTGGGGCGGTGTCGGTCGTGGCAAAACCTGGTTGATGAACCTGTTTTACGAAGAACTCGACATCAAAAAAAAATATCGTATCCACTTTCACCACTTCATGCTTGATATTCATAAAAAACTGAGCGCGCTGAACAAACAAAAAAGCAGGCGTAAAAATCCATTACAGCAAATAGCCAAAGACTTATCAAAAAAATACAAACTTCTATGCATTGATGAGTTTATTGTTACCAATATCACCGATGCAATGATCCTCAGTGAATTGCTTCATGCTCTGTTTAAACAGCAGGTATGCCTGGTCGCCACCTCCAATCGCGTGCCTGACGATTTATATTTAAATGGTTTACAACGTGAACGTTTTTTACCGGCTATCGAACTCATTAAAAAACATACAGAAGTCGTTCAACTTGATGATGGTATCGATCACCGGACATCACTACTGGAACAGGCTGATGTTTTTTACACCCCAATAACAGCAAACACCGATTTACAAATTAAACAAAGAATGCGGGAACTGGCCATCACCCCCATCACTGAAAACAAAACTCTGAATATTCTTAACCGGGAAATACAAACCATCAGTTGCAGTGAAGACATTGCCTGGTTTGATTTTAATGTAATCTGCACCACGCCGAGAGCAGCACAGGACTATATAAAACTGGCACAACAATTTAACACTATTATTGTCACTAACATCCCGGTAATGGACGAATACAGTGATGACAAAACACGCCGTTTTATCTATCTCATTGATGAGTTATATGACAGAAACGTAAAGCTCATCGCCAGTGCAAACGAATCGCCAGAAAAACTGTATCAGGGTGATATGTTAGAATTCGCCTTTCGCCGGGCTAGCAGTAGACTGATTGAAATGCGCTCACATCAATATTTAAGCCAATCACACAAACCTTTCTGATTTTCTTAACCGTTAATTTTATGTCATCCAGGCACTCCGAAAAAGTAAACAACAAAATTGAAGCACTATGCGCACAGGGTTGCACACAGGTTAATCAATTATTAGAAGATGCAAAAAAAGGAAAAAACATCACAGAGCTAGCGGAATTTAATGACTCTGAAAGTAAACAAATCATTGGTGAACTGACACAGATCATGTCGATTTATGATATAAATAACATTAAATAAGCATCATAAGTACATAATATATATAAATATACATTATTTCCATTCCCTACGATTCAACAACCGTCTCCACAGCTATCATTTCCGGTGTTTCAAAACTAAGTTGACCTAAAGCACCACTACGAATTTCATGGATAAGAATCTCAGAAGCACGTTGTAAGTCAACAAAACCACCGGCACGTAAACAGCCACGTTTTCGTCCAATGTCTTCAAGCAACTGAATACCTGTTTTCGGGATTTGTTTTAATTTATAACGTTTAAGCACCTTTTCCGGGTAAGCAGTTATTAAATAATCTGCCGCGAACAGTGCAATATCTTCATAATCAATAGCGGTGTTTTTTATGGCACCGGTAATCGCGAGGCGGTAACTGCTGTTTGCATTTTCAATTTTCGGCCACAAAATACCCGGCGTATCCGACAGGGCAATACCACCCTCAAGAATAATACGTTGCTGTGCAGACGAAACCATTTTGGTGACAGCGGGTTCATCACCCACTTTGGCCAGGGTTTTTCCGGCCAGGGTATTGATTAAGGTTGACTTGCCGACATTGGGAATACCCATAATCATGATACGAATGGGTTTAACCGCAGAACCACGTTCGGGCAGCAATTTACGGCATAAAGCCGGCAAGTTTTTTGTCCTGGATTTTTCCAGCACCGATAATGCCTGGGCTTTAACCCCCTGTTCTTTATCAATGTGCTGTAACCACATTTTAGTAATAGCCGGATCTGCCAGATCACTCTTATTCAAAATTTTTATACACGGGCGATGCTGGCGCAAGTCAGCAACCATCGGATTTTCGCTGCTAAAAGGAAGCCGTGCGTCCATCACTTCAATCACCAGGTCAACCTCTGACATGGATTCTTTGATAATACGGCGGGCTTTGTTCATGTGCCCCGGATACCACTGTACTGCCATTGTTATTTACGGGTAGTGAGAGAAAAAAGAAGTTTATCTTAGATGTGGGTGTTTTTGTTTTTTTATCCGCAAATAAACTACCTATCATTGCAAACTGATGGCGTACTAAAGAAAAAACAGAATCATAATCCGCGAATAACGCAAAAGACGCGAAAAAAACAAAAATAATAAAATAATAGATTAGTAGCCTAGAATATAGCTTTGTTGCTTCCGGCATTTTTTGGTATTTACATCAATCTGGCAGTATAAGTTTGCCTATCTGAAAAAAACAGAAAAATATTTTTCCGCTTTTTTTGCGTCTTTTGCGTTATTCGCGGACTATCTTTTGTTTTGTCACTTTTACCTGTAAAAGAGCACCTTTACCGCATTGCATGCTCAACTGCAACTGCGCTCATATTCACCAGATTACGCACGGTAATCGCCTGGGCAACTATGTGCGCAGATTTCGACATACCCATTAAAATAGGCCCTATTGTTACCCCGCCGCCCAGCATTTTCAATATGGTCATCGAAATATTGGCAGCATCTGCATTCGGCATAACCAGAAGGTTAGCCACGCCTTTCAATTTTGAATGCGGATACAAACGGTTACGCAAGGTCACTGATAAGGCAGCATCAGCATGCATTTCGCCATCGACTTCCAGTTCGGGGTCGATCTTGTGCAAAATAGTCAGTGCAGCTCTCATTTTTACTGCAGATTCATCATCAGAAGCGCCAAAATTTGAATGTGAGACAAAAGCAATTTTTGGCTCTATACCGAAAGAACGAATTTCTGCTGCAGCAAGCATGGTGGTTTCAACCAGTTCTTCGACGGCAGGGTTTTTAGTGACATGCGCATCACAAATAAACAAGGTTTGTGTTGGCAATATATGGGCAACAATGGTTGATGCCTGTTTAATGCCTTTTGCTTTACCAACAACATTAATAATATGACCCAGGCTACGGGTAAAACCGCCAGCAACACCGGCAATCATGGCATCGGCATCACCCTGTTTTATCATTAACGCCGCCAATATGGTATTTCGATTGCGCACAATATGTTTTGCACCACCCGGAGTGACACCTTTTCGCCCCATTAAAACATGGTAATAATCAGCATATGTTGAAAAATTAGGATTATGTTGCGGATCAACAATATCAACATCCACGCCTTCTTTTATACGCAGGCCGAGCCTGTCAATATTTTCAATAATAATGTCACGATTACCAATTAAAACCGGACGGGCGATGTCATCATCAACCACCTGTTGTGCAGCCTGTAAAACACGTAACTCTTCACCTTCTGCATAAACCAGTTTTTTATTACTGCCTTTGGCCCGTTCCATAATCGGTCGCATAAAGAAACCGGAACGGTTAACAAAATGCTGTAACTTATTACGGTAGGCATAAAAGTCTTTTATCGGCCTGGTGGCAACGCCTGTTGCCATCGCTGCCATAGCAACGGCCATGGATAACTCTACAACCAGTCTGGGATCAAAAGGTTTGGGGATTAAATAATCTGCGCCGAACTTATCCGGTTTTCCGCCATATGCCTGTAACACATCATCCGACACTTCTTTCTGTACAAGCTCAGATAAGGCATTGACGCAGGCCAGTTTCATTTCCTCGTTAATCGTGGTGGCACCAACATCAAGCGCACCACGAAAAATAAAAGGAAAACATAAAACGTTATTGACCTGATTAGGGTAATCAGAACGTCCGGTACAAATTAAAGCGTCGGGACGAGCCTGCTTTACAAGCTCGGGTAATATTTCCGGTATCGGATTGGCTAACGCTAATATCAACGGTTTTTTTGCCATGCCAACTAACATTTCCGGCTTTAACACATCCGGTGCAGATAAACCCAAAAACACATCGGCATTAAACAGGGCTTCGCTTAAGGTTCTATATTTTGTATCAACCGCATAAACCTCTTTCCATTGATCCATATGCGCTTTACGGCCTTTATAAACCACCCCTTCCCTGTCTGTGACGATAATATTTTCACGCTGCAAACCCGCACTGATTAACTGATTCAAACACGCCAGTGCCGCTGCACCCGCACCCGATGTCACCAGTTGAATATCTTCAATGTTTTTACCGACCACTTTTAAAGCACTCAGAATGGCGGCAGTAACAATAATCGCGGTACCATGCTGGTCATCATGAAAAACAGGAATGTTCATACGTTCACGCAAACGTCGTTCAATCTCAAAACATTCCGGCGCTTTTATATCTTCAAGATTAATACCGCCGAACGTCGGTTCCAGGGCAGCAACGGTATCAACAAATTTATCAATATCAGGCTGATCAATTTCAATATCGAAAACATCAATATTTGAAAAACGTTTAAACAAAACCGCCTTACCTTCCATTACCGGTTTAGCCGCTAACGGGCCAATATTGCCCAGACCAAGAACAGCGCTACCATTGGTAACAACACCGACAAGATTCGATCGTATGGTGTAATCAGCGGCTTTTGTGGGGTCAGCATGTATTTCGGTGCAGGCACAGGCAACACCGGGGGAATACGCCAATGATAAATCGTTTTGTGTGGCTAATGGTTTGGTGGCACTAATCTGTAACTTCCCGGGGCTGGGAAACTGGTGATAATCAAGGGCAGCCTGATCCTGGTTTTTTTTCTTATTAGACATTGCACACCCCATTTTTTATTAGTGCTTATACTTAAGTATTTATAGACGAAATAGCCAAAGGTTGGTTCATTTAGTCAATATATGAAAGAATGCGCTTACTAACGCTTACTAACAAGACGGGTGGAACGGATCGTGACTTTTAAAGATCCGCTAGTAGCCCGTCATTGCAATGACAATAACAATATTTATACCTAACCCACAGCAGCTTTAATACACGATGAATAAAAAAATACAAATGAACACCATCAACTTCCCCTATCTCGCCCTCGCATTAGGTGTATTCCTTTTACTGGTTGTTACCATAGGCAGTGAAACGAATGAGGAAGGTTTCACTGCTCTACCTTTATTAACCTTACTTATCTTTAACGAAGGCGCTTTTTTATTAACTGCCGTTGGTAGCTATATCGGCTTAAAACAACTGTATTCAAACGGATTTAATTTCAGAAAAAACCCACTTTATTTTATGACAACAGTAGTATGTGTTTTATTAACCATCCAGTTTGTCATACTGGGCATCAAACTCTGGCCGCTCTGAATGCGCTATATCAATGAGTGTTAGCGACCACCCATATTCCTCAAGATTAGCAGTTCACTGATAACTGACGACTGATTACTGAAAACTCCAATTTATACCACATGAATACAAAAAACATCGCCTTATACGCCGGTCCACTATCAGCACTACTGGTGTATCTACTGGTAATAAACACCTCATCCGCAACTGACAACACAGCAATAGCCATCACCGCTGCTGTGGCAATACTATGCGTCATCTGGTGGGTATTCGAACCTGTCCCTATCCCCGTTACTTCATTACTGCCGTTAACCATCTTTCAATTAAGTGGTCTGTTAACAACAAACGAAATCGGCCAATCCTACGGCAGCCCGCTTATTCTGTTATTACTCGGTGGTTTTATCTTATCCAAATCAATGGAACGCAGCGGTGCACATTTACGGCTCGCGCTGTTTATGGTTAACCTGTTTGGCAACAAAAGCAGCAAACAACTGGTGCTGGGGTTTATGGTCACTGCCGCAACATTAAGCATGTGGATTTCCAATACCGCCACCACCTTAATGTTATTACCAGTGGCACTGGCCGTTGCCAACCAGGCAAAAGACAAACAACTCGCCATCCCTTTAATGTTAAGTATTGCTTTTGCTGCCAGCATCGGCGGCATTGGCACACCTATCGGTACCCCGCCTAATCTGGTCTTTATGCAGGTGTATGAACAGCAGTTTAATAAAAATATTGGTTTTACGCAGTGGATGAGCTGGGGCATACCTGTAGTGTTGTGCATGATTCCGATAACCTGGTTATGGCTAACCAGAAAACTCACCTACAATGGTGGCTTCGACATGCCGGACGTAGGCAAATGGAGCACCATCGAAAAACGCGTAATGTTCGTCTTCGCACTTACAGCCTTAGCCTGGGTAACAAGAAAAGAGCCTTTTGGTGGCTGGAGCAACTGGCTGGATTTACCGGCAGCCAATGATGCCTCCGTGGCATTAATCGCCGTCATTTTAATGTTTGTTATTCCCGCTGGTTATGAAAGTGAAAATCGTAAAACTGAAAAATTACTGGACTGGAAAACCGCCTCAACCATTCCCTGGGGCATTCTTTTATTATTCGGTGGTGGCATCACCCTGGCCAAAGCTTTTGGTGTTTCCGGTTTAAGTACCACTCTTGCCGAAAACTTATCCGACTTATCAACTCTGCCGATCTGGTTAATGATATTTGCCATCTGCCTGGGGGTCACGTTTTTAACAGAAACCACCAGCAATACAGCGAGTACGGTTTTATTAATGCCGGTGTTGGCGGCAACCGCAATGGGTTCGGGTATTGACCCTATATTGTTGATGGTGCCTGCTGCCATTAGTGCCAGTTGCGCATTTATGATGCCAGTGGCAACTGCACCTAATAGTATTGTTTATGCCAGTGGTTTTTTTAGTACGAAGAAAATGGCCAGTGAAGGGTTTGTTTTAAATATTTGTGGAGCGGTTATTATTTCTGTGCTGTGTTATTTGATTTTGCTATGACACGGCAGTTGCAACAGGTGACTGGTTGATTTATTTGACACAGAGACCACAGAGTTCACAGAGAAAATATTTAATAAATAATGAATAAAAATTTTATTTTAATCGTATAATTTTTTTATTCTCTGTGAACTCTGTGGTCTCTGTGTCAAATAAAACACTTAAAATGCAAATACTCTGATGCCATGATCCTATTGCTTGAATTTAAGCTTATTTAAACAGTAATATTTAATTTTTTCATCAAATCATAGAGTGTTGGACGACTTACACACAACAACTCTGCTGCAGGTGCAACCTTACCGTTCACATGTGATAAAGCACGCAATATAGTTTGCTTTTCAATTTTTTCACGAATATCTCGCAAGTTAAAATTCATGGTTTCTGCGGAAGTGCTGTCCAGTTCTAAATCCTTAGATGATACCAGTTTTCCATCCGTCATAATAACTGCACGTTTAATTCGATTTTGCAGCTCACGTACATTACCTGGCCAGGAGTATGACTCCATTGCGCCTAATGCGTCTTTGGTAAAGCCGCGTAATTTTCGCCCATGAGATTCGTTGTATTGCTCAAAGAAGTGACGTGCCAGAATAATAATATCGCCCTCACGGACGCGAAGCGGAGGAATCTCTAACGGGATTTCGCTGATACGATAAAACAGATCTTCTCTGAATGAACCATTTTCAATTTTTTCACGTAAGTTTTGGTGGGTGGCGCAAACTACGCGTACATTAACCGGTATCGGTTCATGACCACCGACACGTTCAACCACTCGCTCCTGTAAAAAACGCAATAATTTTGCCTGCAAGGAAAAAGGTAAATCACCCATTTCGTCAAGAAACAGCGTACCATTGTGTGCGTATTCGATTTTACCCCGAGTTTGTTTGTTCGCACCGGTGAAGGCTCCCTTCTCATAACCAAATAATTCACTTTCTAGTAAGGTTTCCGGGATTGCAGCACAATTTATTGCGATAAAACTACCTTCACTGTTTGAGCCGAGTGTGTGCAAACCTTTAGCACAGAGCTCTTTACCAGTGCCACTTTCACCCAGCAATAAAACGGTAGCGTCAGAAGGTGCTACTTTTTCGATGGCTTTGCAAAGACTTTGCATCTGTGGACTACAGGCTATGATACCCTCAAACGATTCTAGACTGGGCGTGTTTAATTGTAGTCTCTGGTTTTCGCCTTCAAGATCTAATAAGCGAAACGCCCGATTGACAATGACGCTAACAATTTCAGGTTCGAACGGCTTGCTATAAAAATCATAGGCACCTAAACCGATAGCTTTTACTGCCGTTTCGTGTTCTTCCATGCCAGTAACAACAATCACTTTTATATCAGGATCAATCTCTAAAATCTGCTCCAGGGTAGCAAATCCTTCACTGGGATCATTCTCATGAGGAGGCAAACCTAAATCCAGTGTAACAACTGCAGGTTTATATCTTTGCACCTGTTCTATGGCAGATTGTCGATCATTAGCCAGTAAAACGTCATGATTTTCAAAACACCAGCGTATTTGACTTTGTAACCCCGGATCGTCTTCTACGACAAGTAATTTATTATTCATGAGCTAGTTTTTAACATAATTCCTGTTGCTTGTCGAAATATTTAACACTTTTTAGTAAGTAGACATTAAAACGCAGTGAATACTTAAATCGTAGCTTGTATTAGCAATAGCATAAGTCAGCCTACGACCACAAAATGCCAGATTTATTCATCGTACCGATGTCTGAATACGACACATAGCGGACGTTGGAAAAACTGAAAAACATTCGTCCGCGAAGAACGCAAAAGACGCGAA
>CAYQXD010000120.1:0-10489 GCA_964421315.1 uncultured Thiotrichaceae bacterium
ACCCCCAAACAGACTACACACTAAACAACCTAAGTAGTTACTTAGTAATTAAATAAAAGGTGTCACGATGTTAAGCAAAGAACTTGAAGCCTCATTAAACACGGCATTTAATGAGGCCAGAGAAAAAAGGCATGAATACATCACAGTCGAGCATTTATTGCTTTCGCTGTTAGATAACAATAGTTCGAATATCGTGCTGCAGGCCTGTGGTGCGGATTTAAACTTGCTTGGCATCGAGCTGAAAGAATACCTTGACAATAATACCCCGATTTTTGGCGATAATGTTGGTGATAACAATAGTGCTGAAGTACAGCCCACGCTAGGTTTTCAACGGGTGCTGCAACGTGCCGTCTTTCATGTGCAATCTTCCGGCAAAAAAGAAGTGGTTGGTGCCAATGTTCTGGTGGCGATGTTTGGTGAGCAGGAGTCACAGGCCGTTTATTTATTGAGCCAGCAAAATATTAACCGCCTGGATGTGGTTAATTATATTTCTCATGGCATTACCAAAGTGCCAAATGAAACTGAGAAACTTGAAGATCATTCCGATCAAACCGCAGCGCAAGATGCAGAATCACAACCGCTGGAAAATTACACTACTAATTTAAATCTACGTGCTATGCAAGGTCTGATTGACCCGCTGATTGGTCGTGACAATGAAGTTGAAAGAACAGTACAGATATTATGCCGCCGTCGTAAAAATAACCCATTGCTGGTGGGTGAGGCGGGCGTTGGAAAAACCGCATTGGCAGAAGGTCTGGCAAAACGTATCGTTGACAAAGAAGTACCAGAGGTTTTATTAGACAGCACTATTTTTTCACTGGATTTAGGTTCGCTGGTAGCAGGTACCAAGTATCGTGGTGATTTTGAAAAACGCTTAAAAGGGGTTTTAAAGCAGTTAAACCAACGTCCCGGTGCTATTTTATTTATTGATGAAATTCATACCATCATTGGTGCAGGCTCAGCCTCTGGTGGGGTGATGGATGCTTCTAATCTGATTAAACCGATGTTGTCGAATGGTGAGCTTAAATGCATTGGTTCGACAACTTATGCTGAATTTAGAAGTGTTTTTGAAAAAGATCACGCGCTGGCACGTCGTTTTCAAAAAATTGATATCGAAGAACCCAGCGTTGATGAAACCGTTGATATTCTAAAAGGGTTAAAAACGCGCTTTGAAGAACACCATGATGTGAAATACAGCAACAATGCATTACGCGCTGCTGTCGAGCTGTCGCAGCGTTATATTATGGATAGATTTTTGCCCGATAAAGCCATTGATATAATTGATGAGGCCGGTGCCAGCAGGCAGATACAATCTAAGGCAGGTAAACCAAACAAAAAATCGATCAATGTGCATGATATCGAGAATATCGTCGCAAAAATTGTTCGTATTCCTGCAAAAACAGTCAGTACTTCTGATACCGATGCACTGAAAAACCTTGAACGTGATTTAAAGATGGTGGTGTTTGGTCAGGATGACGCGATAAGCACACTGGTGACAGCCATACGCATGTCACGTTCAGGTCTGGGTGATCCCGAAAAACCTATTGGCTCTTTCCTGTTTAGTGGCCCGACCGGTGTCGGTAAAACCGAAGTCAGTAAACAACTGGCCAATATTATGGGCGTTGAGCTGGTGCGTTTTGATATGTCTGAATACATGGAGCGCCACACCGTATCACGTTTAATTGGCGCACCTCCGGGTTATGTTGGTTTTGATGACGGTGGTTTGCTCACCGAAGCGGTCAACAAAAAACCACATTGTGTGTTGCTACTTGATGAAATTGAAAAAGCTCATCCCGAAGTATTTAATATTTTGCTTCAGGTAATGGACCATGGCACCTTAACGGACAGCAATGGCCGTAAAACTGATTTTAGAAATGTTATTTTAATTATGACCAGTAATGCCGGCGCACAATTAATGTCGCGCCGTTCAATGGGCTTTACTGAACAACAAAATGAACTTGATGGCATGGAAGAAATCAAGAAAATGTTTACCCCGGAATTCAGAAACCGACTGGATGCTATTGTTAACTTTGGTGTCCTGGATGCACATACGCTATCGAACGTGGTTGATAAATTTCTGGTGGCATTTGAATTACAGCTCAACGAAAAGAAAGTCACCTTAACGGTCGATAAGGACGCACGACTCTGGCTGGCTGAAAAAGGGTATGACCCGAAAATGGGTGCACGACCGATGGCGCGAGTTATTCAGGAACACCTCAAAAAACCACTGGCGAACGAGCTGTTGTTTGGTGATTTAATCCGAGGTGGTCACGTCAATGTAACCGTCGACAAGGATAACGACATTGCAATTGAGGTGGTTTCAGACATTAACTCAGAAGCGGCTAAGGCATGAGTCCATATAATTACTAATTACTAATTAGTAATTAGTAATTATTTAGCGCGGTAGATAATGCGACCTTTTTCCAGGTCGTAAGGGGTAAGTTCAACCGTAACCGCATCACCCGTCATGATACGAATGTAATGTTTACGCATTTTTCCAGAAATGTGTGCGATGACAGTGTGACCGTTTTCCAGCTCTACCCGGAACATGGTATTAGGTAGTGTTTCTTTTACCAGCCCTTCCATCTGAATTGCTTCTTCTTTAGCCATATTTTAATAATCTTTTGTTTAGTTAGTGTTAGAAGGCCAGATTGGAGACGAAACAGATAATGACTGCAAGCTGACTTTTTTAAGGTTGCGCAATTATCGTTGTTTTGACCTGAAGCGCAAGTCATTTTGTCAGTTTTATGTGGTTTTTTCTGTTTTTTTCATCTATTTCTTAGAATACCCTTTTATTTTGAAAATATGTTGCCATCAACCGGTAGCATAAAAATCGGATCAATAAGCATCCGGTTAGCAAAAACCGCAAAATGCAAATGTGGACCGGTAGAACGGCCAGTTTGTCCCACTTTGCCAATAATTTCCCCCTGTTTAACCGCATCACCAGGTTTGACTGAAATTTCACTCATGTGTGCGTATAAACTGATAATACCCTGACCGTGGTCAAGATAAACCATATTGCCACTGAAAAAGAAATCGCCAGCATCAATGACTGTACCATTTGCAACGGCTTGTATTAGTGTGCCTTCTTTAGCGGCAATATCAAGCCCACTATGTGGACGGCGCTCCTGTTTATTAAAAAAACGGCGTAGACCGAAGATGCCGCTGATGCGTCCAGTTACCGGCCAGATAAAGTCCACATTGGGCGTATTTTCGCTATATTGCTTTTTTGCTTTTTTCTTGCGTAAGCTTTCTGTTGTAATGCGTTCGAGATCCTTCTTATTTGGATTGACCTTACGTTTGTTTTTAATCGTGATGTGTTGTTCATCATATTTTTTATATTTAACCGTAACTTTGGTATTTACGCTGAGCCCATCTGCACGTTTAATAGAAAACTCGTAGTCACCGGGTTTGGTTGACAGACCAATGCCGGCCAATGCTACCCAGGTGTTTTTATAGGGAAACACAGCAATTCGTTGGCTGTTAAAATAAACCTTGCTGTCTTGTTTGTAGTTTGGCAGTTGCAGTAGTGCAATGCCGCCGGGTATCAGCGCCTGTTGCGGTAAGGCATGACTAACCTGGTTACTAATAAACAGAAAAACGAATAAACAGAGATGTTTTATAGAAAATTTAAGATTAAGCATAGGGTCTCAGTGTAAAATGTCTGCAGCCTGAATTTATGGCTAGTTTATTTCAAGGCGTTCTGTTTTCATAGAAAAAATGATTTTACTGGCAAAATGACATTATCAAACCGGGCAAAAAACCTTAGTCCATTTCATGTCATGGATATACTTGCTCAGGCAAAAGCTTTGAGCCAGCAGGGGAAAACAATCTATCACATGGAAGTCGGGGAGCCTGATTTCGCTACCGCAGAATGTATTATAAATGCCGGAATTAATGCGTTAAAGCAGTTTAAAACACATTATACCCCTGCCTTAGGTCTGCCCGAATTACGTTTTGCTGTTGCAGAGTATTACGACAGGAAATTCTCTCTCAATATTAATCCCGAACGCATTATTATTACACCGGGTGCTTCAGGCGCACTACAACTAGCGATCACATGTTTGCTGGATGCGGGCGAAAATGTATTGTTGGCTGATCCGGGTTATCCCTGTAACAGAAATATTGCACAGGTGCTCGCGGTCGAAACCATAGCGGTTCCAGTCAGTGCAAAAAATGCTTATCAGCTGGACGTAGCAGGCATTGCAAAATACTGGAATGATAAAACCAGAGTGGCTATGGTTGCGACACCATCGAATCCGACAGGTACATTGTTACCTGAAAAGCAGTTACAGGAAATTTGCCATATCATCAAGCAGAAAAAAGGGTGTTTAATCGTTGATGAAATCTATCAGGGGCTGGTTTATGATGTTGATGACACAACAGCGTTGACTATATCAAATGACTGTTTTGTGATTAATAGTTTTTCAAAATATTTTGGTATGACTGGCTGGCGACTGGGCTGGATGGTGGTGCCAGAATTTTATGTTGATGCCATCGATCGTATCGCGCAGAATATCTTCCTGGCACCAGCAACGATATCGCAATATGCTGCACTCACCGCATTAAAAGCCGAAACACAATTTGAGCTTGATGCGCGTAGAGATGAATTTAAACAACGACGTGATTTTTTATTGCCTGCTTTAGAACAACTAGGTTTTGATATTGCAATGAAACCGCAAGGTGCTTTTTACATTTACGCCAATTGTGAAAAATTCACAAATGACAGTTTTAACTGGGTGAAACGATTATTAATCGAGCAGGGTGTTGCGTTAACGCAGGGGATAGACTTTGGGCATCATTTAGCGAACAAACACTGTCGTTTTGCCTATACGCAATCACTGGAAAAATTAGAACAGGCAGTGAATAGAATTGATGCCTTTATTCGAAAGTAACAAATAAAACATAATAAGTAACTATTCAGCGTAACTCATGGCAAGGATGCAGGTTATTGATTTTTTAGGCATCTGTAGCATGGATGCTACAGTAGAGCGTACATGGACGTATTTACAGCGACGTGAAAAACCAATAACCTGCGTCCTTTTCTCAAAATATGCTGAATAGTCACCGTAAAAAAATGATTGGAAACCTATTAAAAATGCAAACCACGCTGGGTGATTCGTTAAAGAATCAGCCTGTCCAGTACCAGCTTCCCATTGGTGACGAGCTGTTAGCGATGAACCAGCACATCGGTGAAACAATAAAATTAACCTACCAGGGTGAAATTAACTGTATCGCCTGCGGACGCAAAACCAGAAAAAGTTTTGCGCAGGGACATTGTTATCCCTGTTTTCGTCGTCTGGCCTCCTGTGACATGTGTATTATGAAGCCTGAGACCTGTCATTATGCAGAAGGCACCTGTCGTCAACCGGAGTGGGGAGTAGCACATTGTTTTATTCCACATTATGTTTATCTGGCAAACTCATCGGGCATTAAAGTGGGCATTACACGTGGCACACAAATTCCTACGCGCTGGATGGATCAGGGTGCAACTCAGGCACTGCCCGTTTTTAAGGTCGCAACTCGTTTACAGTCAGGTTTATTAGAAGTCGCTTTAAAACAGCATGTATCCGATCGCACCGACTGGCGAAAAATGCTGAAAGCCGATGCCGAGCCGATGGATTTAATAACATGTCGTGATGAGTTGCTTGAAAAATGTTCAAATGAAATAGCGCTTGTTATGCAAACTCAAGTCAAAAGCGAGCAGAGCGATGCTGCAATACAGGCAGTTGATGAGCAAGTGGTTGAAATTTGCTACCCGGTGTCAGAGTACCCTGAAAAGATAAAGTCACTCAACTTTGATAAACAACCAAAGATAGAAGGTGTGCTAAAAGGCATTAAAGGTCAGTATTTGATTCTCGATAGCGGTGTACTGAATATCCGTAAATTCTCTGGGTATAATGTTGAAGTCGATTTCGTATAACATATAATAATTACGAATCAGGTATCATGCGATATGGGTAGTTAAAAAAACGCTTGCAAAAAGCGACTTGGTTGATAAAAACCAATAATAACGCAAAGCCACCGTAATTCGTAATTAGTAATTAGTAATTATATTAGTATGAGGAAAATCCCATTAGCATTCGTGAAGACATAAACTGCGTATTTGATCGTGATCCAGCGGCAAGAAACACCTGGGAGGTAATGACCTGCTACCCCGGTCTTCATGCCGTACTTATGCATCGTTTTAACCATTGGTTGTGGAATCTGGGGCTTAAATGGCTGGCACGCTGGCTCTCTTATTTTACACGCCTGATAACAGGCATCGAAATTCATCCCGGTGCGACTATCGGCCAGCGATTTTTTATTGATCACGGTATGGGTGTGGTCATTGGCGAGACTGCGGAAATTGGCGATGACTGTACCTTGTATCATGGTGTGACCCTGGGTGGAACCAGTTGGAAGGCAGGTAAGCGCCATCCTACATTGTTTAACAATGTTGTGGTGGGTGCCGGTGCCAAGGTGCTGGGTCCCATCACTCTTGAAGAAGGCGTGCGCATTGGCTCAAATGCGGTAGTGACTAAAGATGTAGAAAACAACTCCACCGTGGTAGGTGTTCCCGGGCGCGTCATACATCGCCATGATGAAACGCAACAAAAACGAAATGCAGTTGCACAAAAACTAGGATTTGATGCTTATGGTGCCACCCGTGATGCCCCTGACCCGGTAGCGACAGCTATTAATAAAATGCTTGATCATATCCATGTTATGGATGAGAAAATGGAAGCCATGTGTGGCGCACTAAAACAATTTGGTGCCGAAATTGATGTCACAAATTTACCTGATCTGGACTCATGCACCATCTCAACCAGTGCAGAAGATGGCGATGATGATGCTGAAAAGATTGAAACTAATTAGTTCGCAATCACTTTTCTGTTTGTATAATGCCTAAATTGTGTAAGTCTGCATTTTATCTGACAGACAGTGTCAGATATGGAATGACTGAAATCGACACAAAAGAGAAGTTGGCAGTTTGCAGTTATCAGTCGGCAGTAAAAGCAAAACCATAGTTTGTGCTACACAGCCTGCGGCTTTTAGGTTATTTTGTTTTTAACTGCAAACTGATAACTGCCGACTGCCAACTTCTCTTAATGACCGAATGCAGTCATTCGCTCTATGGAGTAAATATGACACGCTTTGTCAGATTAAGTTTGAGCCACTACATCTTAATATCAATAACTTACGTATCTTAACTACTCATTTGGTAATACTTGACTAAATTACTTGGTTTTATACTTGACTAAATTAGTAGGAATTAAGTAGAATTTCTACTCACTCCTCTTTTTATGAGTTTTTGATATGCGTTTAACCACAAAAGGTCGTTATGCCGTAACTGCAGTACTGGATCTGGTCTTGCATCAAGATAATGGTCCGGTTTCTTTAGCGGCTATTTCCGAGCGTCAACAAATTTCACTTTCTTATCTGGAGCAGCTGTTCGCCAAATTACGTCGCAATAATATTGTCAGCAGTACCCGTGGTCCTGGTGGTGGTTATAAGTTAACGAATAATGTCGATGAAGTCAGCGTGTCGGATATTATCCTGGCTGTTGATGAAACCTGTAAGGTGGTTGACTGCGATGAAAACGACGGTTGTCATGGCGGTTATCAGTGTTTAACGCATGATCTATGGCAGGAACTCAGCAATGATATTCGCACCTTTCTTGATGGCATTACATTATCAGAAATCATGTCACAGGAAACGGTACACGATGTAAAAGCACGGCAGGACAAAGCCGTAGGTGTTTAATTAATTATGGGTGTCTGATTTTTAAGGACTTATTTTCGGAAAGACACCTGGGCGTTTTATGGCTATCTACCTTGATAACAATGCAACAACGGCTTTAGATGAAAAAGTTTTAGAAGCGATGCTGCCTTATATGGGGCAGATAACGGGCAATCCATCGAGTGTGCATCGCTTTGGTCGTTTGCAGAAGGATGCCATTGAACAGGCGCGCGAGTCCGTTGCCGAGCTGCTTGGTGCCAGAGCCGAACAGGTGATTTTTACCAGCGGCGGTACAGAATCGAACAATTTATTATTAAATGGCCTGGATTTAATGAGTATGGCTCAGCACGCTTCTGTTCAGGGACGTGCTGAGAAAAACACAGGTACACGTATTGCCATAAGTGCAATTGAACATATGTCGTTATTAGAACCGGCGCAACATCTGAGCCTGGCAGCCGATATTATTGCCGTTGATGAAAATGGAAATATTAATTTATCAGCTGTTGAACAGGTGATAACGCAGCAAACATCACTGATATCAGTCATGTCAGCAAACAATGAAACGGGAGTCATACAGAATTTATCACCGTTAATTGATTTGGCGCGTGAGCACAGCTGTTTTTTTCATAGCGATGCGTCACAGGCAGCAGGTAAAATACCGCTGAATTTTGTTGAAAGCGGGCTGCATGCAATGACTGTCTCCGCACATAAATTATATGGTCCTGTTGGTGTGGGTGCATTGGTGATGGATAAATGCTTACCAATAAAGAAAATACAGTTTGGTGGCACACAGGAAAAGAATTTACGTGCAGGTACAGAAAATGTCCCTGCCATTGTCGGCTTTGGCAAGGCCGCCGAATTAGCAAAAGCTGATTTAGAGCTAAGAAGCTTGCATGTACGAACTTTGCGAGATGCCTTAGAACAAGGATTGAAAAAAATTAGCGCAGTAAGTGTTTTTGCACAATCATCGACACGTTTACCTAATACAGTACAATTTGGTGTCGATGGATTTGATGGTGAAACTTTACTGATGCAGTTAGATAGAAAAGCAATTGCAGTTTCCAGTGGTTCTGCATGTACTAGTGGTAAAGCACAGCCCAGCCATGTGTTAAAGGCGATGAAAGTGCCTGATGCATTAGCACTTTCTGCTATTCGAGTGAGCTTTGGAAAAAATAATGTAATGTCAGATGTAGAAGCCTTGCTTGGCGCATTGCAGGTCATTATCGGAATAAATCGGCATTCAACAGTCATGATGGCTGCCCATGTTTAATAAATCATGTTTAATGAGTTAAGGTGATAAAGTGAGTAAACAACAAGTGAGTAATAAAAGTTTAAATCAGGGCGAGACCGAAAAGCCAATTTATTTAGACTATTCAGCAACCACACCCATAGATGAACGTGTTGTTACTGAAATGCTTAAATATATGGGCCCACAAAGCAGCTTTGGTAATCCAGCTTCGCGTAGTCACCATTTTGGTTGGGAAGCAGAAGCTGCGGTTGAAACAGCACGCAGGCAGGTTGCTGATTTAGTTGGTGCTAATCCGAAAGAAATTATTTTCACCTCCGGCGCAACCGAATCAGATAATCTGGCCATTAAAGGTGTCGCTCACTTTAATCATAAACGCGGCAAACACATTGTTACCTGCAAAACAGAACACAAAGCGGTATTAGACAGTTGTCGTCAATTAGAACGTGAAGGTTATGAAGTAACATATCTGGATCCTATGAAAAACGGTTTGCTTGATCTTAAAGTCTTTGAAGCAGCCTTGCGAGAAGACACCACATTAGTGTCTATCATGCATGTTAATAACGAAATTGGTGTGATTCAGGATATTGAAGCAATTGGTAAAATTTGTCGGGCAAGAAAAATCATTTTTCATGTGGATGCTGCGCAAAGTGCCGGCAAGGTCGAGATAAACCTTGAAAAACTGCCGGTTGACTTAATGAGTTTTTCGGCACATAAAATTTACGGTCCCAAAGGTATTGGTGCATTGTATGTACAAAGAAAACCACGGGTTCGCTTAGAAGCACAAATGCATGGCGGTGGTCATGAACGTGGTATGCGTTCAGGCACCCTGGCAACGCACCAGATTGTTGGTATGGGTGAAGCATTTCGAATTGCAAAAGCAGAAATGGTAATGGAGAATAAACGCTTATTGAAATTAAGAAATAAATTGTATGACGGCGTAAAAGATATGGAAGAGGTTTATATTAACGGTGATATAGATCAACGCATTGCGGGTAACATTAATATCAGCTTTAACTATGTTGAAGGTGAAAGTTTGTTAATGGCATTAAAAGAGCTGGCTATTTCAAGCGGCAGTGCCTGTACCTCAGCAAGTCTGGAGCCCAGTTATGTGTTACGCGCATTAGGTCGCAATGATGAGCTGGCGCACAGTTCAATCCGCTTTACTATGGGACGTTATACCACAGAAGAAGAAATTGATCGTACCATTAAACATGTACGTACAGCGGTAGAAAAATTACGCGAACTATCACCGCTTTGGGATATGTATAAAGAGGGAATTGATATTAGTAGTATTGAGTGGGCGGCGCATTAGGGCTGAAAAAGATGAGTATCAAAAAGACCAGCTGTCATCTCGACCAGCGGGAGAGATCTTATACCACGGTGGTTCAAGATCTCTCCCGCTGGTCGAGATGACAAAGCAGCTGATCACACACCAGTGAATAGTGAAATTATAGGTAAAGAAAATGGCATACGGTGAAAAAGTTTTAGATCATTATGAAAATCCTCGTAATGTGGGTA